>JAISGB010000258.1 GCA_031263335.1 Eubacteriales Family XIII. Incertae Sedis bacterium | reverse complement strand
GCGGCTTCCCGTCGCCGTGATCGCCTGCGTCGGAGGCGGTTCCAACGCGATCGGCGCCTTCTTCCACTTCATCAATGACAGGGGCGTCCGGCTCGTCGGTTGCGAGGCGGCCGGTCTGGGGACGGATACGGATCGGCACGCCGCGACCATGGCGAAGGGCAGGCTCGGCGTGTTCCACGGCATGAAATCCTATTTCTGCCAAGACGAGGCGGGACAGATCGCCCCCGTCTATTCGATCTCGGCGGGGCTTGACTACCCCGGCATCGGCCCGGAACACGCGTGGCTCCACGACTCGGGCCGCGCGGAGTACGTCCCCGTGACGGACGCGGAGGCCGTGGACGCGTTTCACTATCTATCGAAAACCGAGGGGATCATCCCGGCCGTCGAGTCCGCGCACGCGGTCGCCCACGCCCGCAAGATCGCGGGCGACCTGCCCAAGGACGGGAGCGTCATCCTCTGTCTGTCCGGGCGCGGAGACAAGGATGTGGCGTCGATCGCGCGTTACGGAGGGGAGGATATCCATGAGTAAGATCAGTGAAGCGTTCCGCGACCGCAAGGCGTTTGTCGCCTACCTGATGGCGGGCGATCCGGCGCCGGACAAGACAGGGGAATTCATCCGCGCGTTGGAGAAAGCGGGCGCGGACATCATCGAGATCGGTATACCGTTCTCCGATCCGATCGCCGAAGGCGAGGTTATACAGGCGGCAAATCTGCGCGCCCTCGCGTCGGGCGCGACCTTGGACGGCGTCTTTGGGACGCTCCGCTCCTTGAAGGGCGAGATCTCCGTCCCATTGGCCTTCATGACATATCTGAACCCCATCCTGCAATATGGATATGACGCGTTCTTCGCGCGTTGCGCGGACTGCGGCGTGAGCGGCGTCATCATCCCCGATCTGCCCCTTGAGGAACGCGACGAGGTCGCGGGCTTCACCGCCGTGCACGGCGTGGACCTGATTCCGCTCATCGCGCCGACCTCAGCCGAACGCGTCGCGCGGATCGCGCGCGCCGCCGAAGGTTACGTCTATCTCGTGTCATCGCTCGGCGTGACGGGCGCGCGCCGGGCGATCACGGGCGACATCCCGCGGCTTGTCGCGAACATCCGCGCGTACACGGACATCCCCGTCGCCGTCGGTTTCGGCGTCCACCGGCCCGAACAGGCCGCAGAACTGTCCCGAGACGCCGACGGCGTGATCGTGGGCAGCGCCATCGTCAGCATCATCGCGGAATACGGGCGCGACGCCGCGCCCTTGTTGGAAAGCTACGTACGCCGCATGAAGGCCGCGATGCGTTCGGAATGAAGACCGCCGCTCATTTGAGCGTGACGATGGTCGTGCCGTCGCCGCCCTCCCCCGGGCCGCCGGGACGGGACGACCGCACATGCCTGTGCTGTTTCAGCATCCTGCGCAGACCGTTTCGCAGGATGCCCTCTCCCTTGCCGTGAATGACGTTCACCTCCCGCAATCCGGCGAGGAAGGCGTCGTCCAAATACTTGTCTACCGTGCGTTCCGCCTCATCCAAATTTTGTCCGTGGACATCGACGGACATGCCGATGCTGTCCATCTTCGCGCGGACGATGGTTCCGTGCCTGTATCCCTGCGCGGATTCTTTCTTGCCGCCGCCCCCGGCGGATCTCAGGTTCGAGATGGGCGCGGTCATGCGGATCCGTCCCACGCGCACCTGCACGTCGCCCTTCTCATCGGGCGCGGTCAGCACCTCCCCTTCCGCGTCAAAATCCAAGAGGCGCACGTGATCGCCGATTCGGACATCCTGCGCGCGGAGCGCCCCGCCCTGCGGGTTTTCACGCGCGCGCGCGGAAACCCGATCGCCTGCGCGATACCCGCTTTTCAGCCGCGCCAAGGTCTTCCTGTTCCCATCCATTCGGCGGTAGAGATCCCCTCGGTCGGAAGTCTCTGTGGCACGCCCGGAACCGGCCCCGATGTGTTTTGCTTCGTCTATCAGGGATTTCAGCTCGTCGCGCGCGATGGCGGCGTAGTCCTCCGCCTCGGCGATCGTCTCCGCCGCCGCGTCCTTCGCCTTCCGCAAGATCTCCGCCCGTTCGTTCTCGAGATCGGCGACGCGCCGCTCCAACTCCGCCCGCCGGCGTTCCAACTCCGCGCGCAGGGCTTCCGCCTCCAGTCTGTCCTCCTGCGCCGCCCGCCTGTCCGCTTCCGCACGCGCGAGGACGGTCTCAAAAGCGATGCTGCCGCTGTCCAAGAGCGCGGCCGCCCGATCGACCAAGGGTTCCGGCAATCCCAATTTTCGGGATATCTCAAAGGCGTTGGAACGCCCGGGCATCCCCAAGGTCAGCCGGAACGTGGGACTCAAGGTCTCCACGTCAAATTCCATGGAGGCGTTCTCCACGCCGTCTGTGGTGACGGCGTATTTCTTGATCTCCGTATAGTGGGTCGTCGCCATGATCATGCAACCTTTGGCTCGCAGGGTCTCCAAAACAGAAATGGCCAAGGCCGCGCCTTCCGTCGGATCGGTCCCCGCGCCCAACTCGTCCAAGAATACGACGCTGTCCCGATCGGCGTCCGCGACGATCTCGACAATGTGCTTCATATGCGATGAAAAGGTGGACAGGCTCTGCTCGATGCTCTGCTCGTCGCCTATGTCCGCATAGATATCGGAAACGACGGGAATGCTTGCCCGCGACGCGGGGAGATGCAACCCCGCCTCCGCCATGAGGATGAACAGCCCCACGGTCTTGAGCGTGACGGTCTTTCCGCCCGTGTTCGGCCCCGTGATGATGAGCGTCCGATAAGCCCCGCCCAAGCTGAGGCTGATGGGGACCGCAACCTGTGCGTCGATGAGCGGATGGCGGCCTTCCGCAATCTCGAGCCGTTCCCCCTCGTTGAGCTCGGGTTCCGTCCCCCGCATATCCGAGGAAAGGAGAGCCTTCGCGAAGATCAGGTCCAAGTGTACAAGCATGCGCTGATTGATCCGCAACGCCTCGGCCATCGCACCGACGAGCGCGGACAATTCCCACAATATACGCTCTATCTCCCGTTCCTCATCCAATTCCAACTCGCGTAGGCCGTTGTTGAGATCCACGATCGCCTGTGGCTCGATGAATACGGTGGCTCCGCCCTTGCTCCGGTCATGGACGATGCCGGGGAATCTCTGTTGGCATTCCTGACGGACGGGCAGACAGAAACGACCGTCCCGCAGCGTGACCAAGGGATCCCGCAACAGGTCGCGATAGGCGGACGAGGTGATCATCTTGTTGAGTTTTTCCCGGATATTGTCGTTTTGGATCGCGATGCGACGCCTGATCCTGCGCAACTCCGGACCGGCGGCGTCGGACATCTCCGTCTCACTGATGATGGACGCGACGATCCGATCTTCGAGCGGCTTGTTCGTCTCCATGACGGACAGCAGACCCGAGAGCATCGGGATGTCCGGCACGTCGGAGCGGAGGAAGGAGATCGCGCGCCGCGCCGCGCCGAGTTGGCGAGCCACGTCTAAGAGTTGCCCCATGGATAGGACGCCGCCCTTCTCCGCGTAGGATACGGCGGACGCGATATCGCCGAATTCCCCCAAGGAAAGCGCGCCCTTGCGCATGATCACGGCGTACGCCTCCGAGGTTTCCGCCAATCGTTCCCGTACGATCGCGATGTCGTTCGAAGGCTCAAGCGACCGCGCCTCCTCCGCAGCGAGCGCGGAGGAGGCGCGCGCCGCCAACCCATTCAATACCTTCGCGTATTCAAGGACGCCATACGGCCGCTTATCGTCGATCATCCGAATCACTCGGAGAGCTTCTTATACCGCTCCAGATCCCCCTTCAGCCGAATATTCTCCATCTGGAGTTCAAAATAACTGCCCTCGATCTCTTTGTACTTATCTTCCAAATCCCGAATCTGTTCCGAGGATACGACCTGTCCTTCCTCCTCTACTTTTAGGCGTTGCACCAAGCTCTTGACGCGGTTTTCGACATCCTCGATCCGCTGTTCTTTATCGGTCGCCGCCCGGATCAGCGTGTCGTTTTCGATGGCAAGTTGGTTCAGTCTTTCCTGTAGTTTGTCCTTCTGGTCCACGACGGTCTGCGCGTCATCCTTGTATTGGAGGAAATTGCGCTTCGCCTCCTCCCAGAGTTGCGTATAATGCGCGACGTCCTTCGCCAATTGATCCTTCTCGAGGTCCCGCTCGCCCTGTTCCTCCTGCAAGGAGAACATCTCGTCGGTGATATTGACCGCGGCCAACACCGCAAGCGAGGACATGGAACCGCCGCCCGTGCTCTCGGCTATCTCGCGCATCATCGCGTCCACATGATCCGCGACCTTCATGATGTAGTCCCGGGCCTTGACGCCGGAAATGGTGTATTCCTGCCCATAGATCCTGACGTTGACTTTATTGGTGTCAGACATAACCTGCCTCCTCGCTCCCTTTTATTAGGATACTACTTAACGATCACGCTATTAGCTACGAGTGCAACGAGTTCCATCCCAAGCGTTGCACATTCCGGAACCCAAGAACGAATTTGCCGTCCTCACGTACATCTGAGTACGCTCCGGGAGCCAAATCCGTTCTTGGAACCCGGACTGCATCAAAACTATCGCGACCGTTAAGTAGTTTTGATCTGAGTCGCTTAAAGATATTCTATCACACTTCACGCAAGCCGGCTCCTGTATTTTCTTCGATCGCCTTCAATATTTTCTCGTGCGTCTTCGCGACCTCCTCGTCGGTGAGCGTCCGATCCGGCGCCCGATATGTGAGGCTGAAGGACAGGCTTTTCATGCCGTCCGGTATCTGCTTTCCCCTGTATACGTCGAACAATTCCGCCCGCTCCAGCAACTTGCCGCCCGTTTGCGCGATGATCTCCGTGACGGCGCCGACGGTCACGTCCTCGGTTGTGAGGAGCGAGACGTCCCGCGTCACCGCCGGATATCGATCCAAAGGCTCATATCGCCGCGTGAGATCCGCCCGCCCGATCACATACTCGAGGTCGATCTCGGCGCCCCATACGTCCGCGCCGATGTCATAGGCCGCGCGCACATCGGGATGTATCTCCCCGAGGAGACCGATCGCGCGGCGATCCGCGGCGACCTCGTCCGACCCGGGCAGGAATACCCGCGCGCAACGACCCGGATGGTAGGTCCCCGTATCGGCGGCCGACTCGAAGATCGCGCCCTCGATCCCAAGGCGCCGCAAGACCCCTTCGACGACGCCTTTCAGTTCAAAGAATCCCCACACGCCGTATGCGCCGACGGACAGGGAGAGTCGTTCCGTGGGCAGAGTCCCCGCGCCCGCGTTCAGGAAGGTGTTCCCTATCTCAAAGAGCTTGACGTTCGCGTTGCTCCTGTTGAAATTCCCCTTCAATATCTCAAGCATATTGGGCAAAAGCGCCGTCCGCATGACGCTGTTCTCCTCGCCGAGCGGGTTGCGCAGACGCACGAAATCCCGCGCGGGCGAATCCGCCGGCAAGCCGATCCGATCCGCGCCTTCGGGTGAAACGAAGCTGTATGTCTGTATCTCGCTGAGCCCCATGGCCGTCAATGTCCCGCGAACCGTCTCCCGCAGGGAGAGGCTTCTCGGGACGACGACCTCCACATTGTCCCGGTGCAGGGTCGCGTCCAAGCGATCGTAGCCGTACATACGCCCGATCTCCTCGCTGAAATCCACCTCCTCCGTGAGGTCGATCCGCACATGCGGCGGGGTGACGCGCAGGATGCCCGGTTCCCGCGCTACGTCCATCTCGAGCCGCTCGAGCATGTTCGCCATCTCGTCCGCCCCGATCGTCGTCCCGAGCAACGCGTTCATGCGGTCAACCCTGACGCGTATGGACGCGCGTTCCGCCTTGCCGGGGTAATTGTCCACGATGCCGGCGGCGACCCGACCCGCGCCCGTCTCGGCGATCAGCGCGCAGACCCGATCGGCCGCAGCGCCCGACAGTTCCGCAGAAACGCCCTTTTCGAACCGCGAGGACGCCTCGCTGCGGATACCCAGGGCCTTGGAGGTCAGCCGTACGCCGGACGGGTTGAAATTCGCGGCCTCCACGAGGATCGTCCGCGTATCCGCTTCGATCTCGGAGTTCAGGCCGCCCATCACGCCGGCGATGGCGACGCCCTTCTCCCCGTCATTGATGAGCAACATGTCCCCGCGCAGGGTACGCGTCACGTTGTCCAACGTGGTGAAGGTCTCCCCGTCCTTTGCCGTGTCCACGATGATGACGCCGCCCGCGATGGTACGGATGTCAAACGCGTGGATGGGATGGCCGTATTCCAACATCACATAGTTGGTAATGTCCACGATGTTGTTGATGGGGCGCATCCCCGCGAACATCAGCCTGCGTTGCAACCACCACGGGCTTTCCCCGATGACGATGTCCTCCGCCGCGCGCGCGGCGTACCGCCCGCAGAGATCGGGTCTGCGTATCTCCACCCTGATGAAATCGGCGGCGGTATGTTGCGAAGCGATCGGCGCGTCCGTATTCGGATACCGCAGGGGCGCGCCGAAGACCGCCGCCGCCTCGCGCGCCATGCCCAATATCGAAAGGCAGTCCGGCCGGTTGGGGGTGATCTCGAAATCCACGACCGTCTCGTCTAAGCACATGGCGGTCGGCGCGTCGGCGCCAACCTCAAATTCATCGGGCAGGATCCATATCCCATCCTTGCTCGAGATGGGGGTCACCTTGTCGTCAAACCCCAATTCCTCGGGGGAGCAGATCATGCCCTCGCTCATCACGCCCCGCAACTTCCCCTTCTTGATCCGTATGCCGCCGGGCAGTTCGCTGCCGTGCAGGGCAACGGGAACCAAGATACCGGGCGACACGTTCGGCGCGCCCGTGACGATGGTGCGCGTATCCGCGCCCACATCCACGCGGCAGATGAACAGGTGATCCGAATTCTCATGGCGTTCGACGGACAGCACGCGCCCGATGACGACGCCTTTGATGTCCTTGCCAAAGGTCCGAACCGTTTCGACATTGGAACCGGACAGGATCATCCGTTCCGCAAATGTCTCCGCGTCCGCGTCGATGTCCGTATATTGCCTAAGCCAAGAAAGGGGTACTAACATTTATCTCTCCTTTACTGTAACTACTCAACGTTCACGCTATTTTTGCGTATTCCGGAACCCAATACCGATTTTGTCTTCCTCACGTACGCCTGTGTACGCTCCGGGGAGCCAAATTCGGCCTTGGAACCCGGACTCCATCAAAACTATCGCGACCGTTGAGTAGTTTTGATTCGAGATTATGCGAACTGGCCGATGAAGCGGATGTCGTTCTCGTAGAACAGACGGATATCCTCGATGCCGTGCTTCAGCATGGCGATGCGCTCCACCCCGATACCGAAGGCAAAGCCCGTATACCGCTCGGCGTCCGCGCCGCCGACCCGCAAGACATTTGGATGAACCATGCCGCAACCGAGTATCTCGATCCAACCGCTCCCTTTGCAGACACGGCAGCCCTTGCCCCGGCAGACGAAGCACGACATGTCCATCTCCGCGCTCGGCTCCGTGAACGGGAAGAAATGCGGCCGGAACTTCGTGGTCACGTCGTTGCCGAACATGCGCTTCGCGAAGGCGTCCAAGGCGCCTTTCAGGTCGGCCATGGTCACGCCCTCGTCGACCAACAGTCCTTCGACCTGATGAAACATGGGGGAATGGGTCGCGTCCGGCGTATCCGCGCGGAAACATCTGCCCGGGGAGATGACCTTGATGGGCGGCTGCGTACTGCGCAAGGTCCGCACCTGGACGGGCGACGTCTGCGTGCGCAACAGGATGTCCTCCGTGATGTAGAAGGTGTCCGTCAGATCGCGCGAGGGATGGTTGGGCGCCGCGTTCAGAGCGTCAAAATTGTTGAACACCGTCTCCGCCTCCGGCCCCTCCGTCACGCTGTAACCCATATTCGCGAAGATGCGGCATATCTCGTCGATGGTCCGCGTGATGGGATGCCTGCTGCCGAGCGAAACGCCCTTGCCGGGTTCCGTCACGTCCAATTTCTCCGAGGAGAAGCGTTCGGCCCGCAACGCCGCCGTGATCGCGCGCTTCTTCTCGCCGATGAGGGCTTCTATCTCATCACGGACGCGGTTCGCCCGCAGACCCAATTCCTTGCGTTCGTCGGGGTTCAGATCGCCCATGGAACGCAGGATCGCCGTCAGCCTCCCCTTCTTTCCGAGGAAGCCGATCCGGACCGCCTCGATGTCCGCTTCCGTCGCCGATCGGTCGATCGACGCCCGCGCCTCATTCAACAGTTCATCCGGTTTGTTCAGCATATCGCCTCCTGCTTTCTCTTTTCAAACATCACGATGGACGCCGCGACGGAGGCGTTCAGGGACTCGCTGCCCTCCTTCATCGGTATATAGACGCGTTCGTCCGCCCCCGCGCGAAACGGCGCCGAAAGCCCCTCGCCCTCGTTCCCCACGATGATCGCGACATTCCCCGTGAGCGTCGCCTCATGGTAGACCCGATCGCCCGTCATGTCACAGGCGAAAGAACGGATGTCGCGCGCCCGCAACGCTTCCAAGGTCGAAGCCTCATCCGACGCAAAATAGACGGGGAGCCGAAAGACCGCGCCCGAAGCCGCTCGAACCACCTTGGGGGAGAATATGTCCGCCGTCCCCCGAACGGCGACGACACCCGTAAAATCGGCGGCCGCCGCGCTCCGGAGGATGCTTCCCACATTGCCCGGATCCCGGATCCGGTCCAAGACCACCAAGGAACACGACCCTTCCGCGAGTTCATCGGGACCGAAACGCCGCCCTTCGGCGGGTTTCCGCACGATGGCCATCACGTCCCGGGGCGTCACCGTATCGGCGATCGCACGGAACAGGCCGTCCGAGAGGACGACCGTTTCGATGTCACTTTGTTTTCGCGCCGCGACGGCGTCGCCGTCCGCGCCTTCGCGCAGAATCAGATGGGTGACGCGCGCGCCGCTCTTGAACGCCTCCTCGATCAGATTGTCGCCCTCGACAAGAAAAGCGTCCTCCTTATCCCGGCCTCGCTTATCGCGCAATTTTTTCGCCAACTTGACGATGCTGTTCGCTTCGGAAGTAATCGTCCCGATCATATGCCTCCGCCGTGTTCTTCCCGTTCAAAACGGCGGCAAAGTCAGACCCGCCGCCGTCACCGTTGAGCAGTTTTGATTCAATCCGGTTGCGGGTCAATCCTTCTTTAAAAAATCAGGGACGGTGAAATCATTGTCGTCGTCCGCGATGTCTTCGGACAGAAGGCTCTCCTGTCGGGGTTCCCGCTCGGCGTCAAACCCAAAACGATCCCCATCCTCGTCAAAGTCGGTAAACATGAGATTCGGGGCGTTCCGTTCCTCTTCCGCGCCTTCGCCTCGGTTCTCGTCATTGCCGCCGTCCCGCGCGCCGGCGTTCGCCGCGCCCGGGTGATTTCCGATCAGCGGCTCAAGCTGTTCTCCGGGCCGTTCCTCGAATCCCGTAGCGATGACCGTGACGACCATCTCGTCGGCCAATGACTCGTATACGGAGGTGCCGAAGATCACGATGGCCTCCCGATCCACGGCCTGTTCGATCTGATCCGCCGCCTCGTTGACCTCCAACATCCCGAGATCGTATCCGCCGGAGATGTAGAGGATGACGGCCTTCGCGCCCGTGATGGATGTCTCCAAGAGCGGGCTTTCGATGGCGCCCTGCACCGCCTCGGAGACCTTGTTCTCGCCCTCGGCCCGGCCGATGCCGATATGCGCGACGCCCCTGTTGCTCATGACGGAACGGACGTCGGCAAAGTCGCGGTTGATGAGTCCGGATGTGGAGATGATGTCCGTGATGCCCTGCACCGCCTGTTTCAAAACCTCATTCGCCATCATGAGCGCGTCTTCGACGGTGGTGCTCTTGTCGGAGATGAGCAGGAGCTTGTCGTTGGGGACGATGACCAAGGAATCCACGTACTTCTGTAGATAATTAATGCCGAGCTCGGCATTGTCGCGGCGTTTCTTGCCTTCAAAACTGAAGGGCTTCGTGACGACGCCTACGGTCAGGATGCCGAGATCCCGCGACACCTTCGCGACGATGGGCGCGGCGCCCGTACCCGTACCGCCGCCCATACCGGCGGTGATAAACACCATGTCCGCGTCCTTGACGGCATTTTCGATGTCCTGTATGTTCTCCTCGGCGGAAGCCTGTCCCTTCTCGGGATTCCCGCCCGTACCGAGTCCGCCCGTCAACTTGTCGCCGATCTGTATCTTCGTATCGGCATTGGAACCGGCCAAGTCCTGTTTGTCGGTATTGACCACCACGTATTCCACACCGGAAAGTTCCGATTCTATCATCCGGTTGACGGCATTGCCGCCACCGCCGCCGATACCGACCACGATGATCTTCGCAAAAGTTTCGCCAACGCGCTCAAACGTCAATCTTCCATCCTGTAACATCCCGTCACATCCTTCCACAACATCGACCGCCGCCCGTATCCGCAGAATTCGAATCGGTTGCCCTCGGTTCAAAAAGCGGGGATCCCACCGCTTCCGTCGAAAATGATTATGTCATGAATCGCGAAGCGTTCATGACATACCGCCGGCTCCGGCGCAGCCGGAGGGCAATCCGATCAATAATGGCCGTCCTTCGGCCATTATATCATAACCGTCGGCGCGTTTGTAGCATTTTTGCAATATTCAATTAGATTCTCTTATACCTGTAATACGAATATCTCCTCTCCCTTATTTATTGTCTCGAGTCTGACGCCGTATATGTCCTCGATCAGTTCCGGCGTGAATATCTCCTGCGGTCTGCCCCGCGCCGCGACGCGCCCGTCCTTCAGACCGAGTATCTCATCGCTGTAACGGATTGCCTGATTCATGTCGTGCAACACCATGACGACGGTGATCCCGAACTCCCTGTTCAGCTTCCTTATCATGCGCAGGATCTCGATTTGATAGCGGATATCCAAATAGGTTGTGGGTTCGTCGAGCAGGAGCAGTTTTGTGTTCTGCGCGAGCGCCATCGCGATCCACACGCGTTGGCGTTGCCCGCCGGACAGGGTTGAGACGGCTTTTTCCCTGTACTGCGCCACATCCATGATCTCCATCGCGCGGTCGATGAGGCGCTCGTCCTCCGCGCCGGGCCGTTGCATGAATCCCAAGAACGGCGTCCTGCCGTAGCTGACTAACCGCTCTGCGGACACATCGCCGGGGACGGTGTTCGTCTGCCCCACCATCGACACGCGCCGCGCGAAATCGCGGAGTCTTATCCCGTCGATATTCTTCCCGTCAAGCAGGATCTCCCCGCCCTCTGCGGCTAAGTTCTTCGTCATCAGGTAGAAGAGCGTGGACTTGCCGCTGCCGTTCGCGCCGAGTATCGTCGTCACCTTACCCTCTGCGATCGTGAAACTGACGTCCTCGAGGACGCGATTGGCCCCGTACGCGAAGGAGAGGTTTTTTACTTCCATGTTCACCGTTCCCATCAGCCTTCCATCCACCTCTTCACCCATAGTTTTTGCCGCTGCGTTTCAGCAGGAACACGAAGAACGGCCCGCCGATGACCGCCATGAGGATGCCGGCCGATATCTCGTACGGCGCAAAGGCCGTCCGGCCAAGCGTGTCCGCGAGCAGGAGGATGAAGGCGCCGAGCAACATCGAGAACGGGAGGAGCGCCCGATGTCCGGAACCGACGAGGATGCGCGCGATGTGCGGCGCGATCAGGCCGAGGAAGCCGATCACGCCCACGATGGCCGTACTGCCGGACGCGAGCAATACGGCGGCGAACGAGACGAACAGCCGGCTCCTGTTCACGTCCACGCCGAGGCTCCGCGCCGTCCTGTCCTCGAGCATGAGCAGATCGCACCGCCGCGCGAGCAGGAAGGCGAGGGCAAGCCCGACGAACACATAGGGGAGGAGCGTACCCGCGTCGTCCCATGTCTTCATCGTGATGTTGCCGTTCACGATGGCCGCCACGCCCGCGAGGTTGCCGCCGCCGGCCGAATTGAACGCCTCGGACAACCCCGCGAACATCGCGTTGACCGCGACGCCGACGAGGATGAGGCGGAGCGGGTTCAGCCCCGCGTCCCACGCCAACCCGTATACGAGCAGGAAGGCGACAAGCCCGCCCGCGAACGCAAAGACGGGCGTAAAGAAGTATAAGGACGGCGCGAAGGCCGTCACGACGACAGCCGTAAAGGCCGCCCCGCTCGACACGCCGATCACGCCGGGATCCGCGATGGGATTCTTCATGACCGCCTGCATGAGGGCGCCGGATACGGCGAGCGCCGCGCCCGCAAGCATCGCGATGACGATACGCGGAAGGCGCAGATCGTAGATCGTCGCGACATCCGGATCGTAGGCCACGAAGAACCCCCGAAACAGAGCCGCCGGCGTCACCTTCAGGCTGCCGAGGCTCACGGACAGGAAGAACAGCGCGACCAAAAGCGCGGAGAGGAGGACGAAGCACAGGACGCGACGCCTCATGAAGCGCCCTCCTCGTCCGCGTACAGGAACCCGTCGAGGGTCTTCAGGGCGTCGGGATAGAGGAAGGTCGCGCTCATGCCGAACTCCTTATAGGGCAGATCGTAGACGCGGCCGGCCTCGACGGCGCGGAAGTGCCTCCAGATGTCGTTTTCCGCGAATTCCTCCGCGAACATTTCCACCACGTCGTCGGGCAGGGCGTGGGCGGCGCGCACGATGACGTCCGGGTCGCGGCCGAGCATGTCCTCCGTGTTCGCCGCGATGAATTCCTCCGTCTCGTCCGCATAGACATTGAGGCCGCCCGCCATCTTCACCAAGCTGCCGACATAGGAATAGTCCGTCGCAACGATGTAGGAACCCGGCAATCCCATGAGGACGAGAACGCGCGGTTGCGCCCGTCCGCCGTGCGAGGCTTGGTATTCCGACAGGAAGGCCCTGTATTCCTCGGCCAAGGCCGTCGCTTCCGCCTCCTTGCCGAGCATATCGCCGAGCGTCTCGATCGACGCGTACATCCCGTCGACGCTCTTGAGGTCGAGGAACCAATGGTTCAGCCCCGCCGCCTCGTACTTGGGTTTCAAATCGGGTTCGAGGCTTGACGGGCTGAACACGTAATCCGGTTTCATCGATTTGATGCGTTCGATATCCGGGGACATCGGCATGCCGATCTCCGGCACGTCCTTGTAGCGTTCGGGCGGATCGGAGAGATCGCTGTGCGGGACGCCGATGAGTTCCGCGCCGAGCCGATCCATGATCTCCACCGTCGCCATCGACGTCGCGACGATGCGCGGGCCGCCCGCGTCCGTGCCGGACGCCGGCTCATCCCCCGAGGCCGTCCCCTTCGGATGTTGATCGACGCAGCCCGCGAACGGGGCGGCAAACAGGATGATCAGCAGGGCTGCCGCCAAGCGGGCGGCGACCGGCGCGTACGCGCCCGACGCCGCCGTCGTCCTTCCAACGCCGCTCATCGTCCCTCGTCCTTTCGCGGCTTTGGGGTCTCCGTATTCCGGGTTCCG
The DNA here is from genome assembly GCA_031263335.1 of Eubacteriales Family XIII. Incertae Sedis bacterium. Taxonomy (GTDB): domain Bacteria; phylum Bacillota; class Clostridia; order Peptostreptococcales; family Anaerovoracaceae; genus JAISGB01. Next base: position 1,334 of record JAISGB010000258.1, on the reverse strand, counting down.
CGTTTCTTTCCGCGTCCGGCAAAGACGGCGACGATCACGGCGATAACGACGACGACCGCCGCCGCGCCGATGAATCCGCCTTTATTCTTCAATCCGCCGCTTCCTTCCGTGTCCGTATTCGCGTCCGCATCCGTTTCGCCCGCGTCCGCGCCGGCTTCTTCCTCCGCGCTCCCTGCGGGCGGTTCGGGCGTGGTCACAAAGTCCCCGGCGCCGGGCACGGGATCGGTGAAGGTCATGAAGAACACGACGTCCCGTCCCATGGCGGTCACGAAGAATTCGGCGCGGATGAGGGTGTTCATGTCGGCAATGGGGATGCGCAGATCGGACTCTGCGTCCTCGGACAGTTCCTTCGTTACGGTGAAGCCCGCGGGTTCGTAGTCCCCTTGGGCGTCCCGTTGCGTCGACAGTCGGATATCCTCGATGTTGTCCATGAGGGCAAAGCGCACGGTCACGTAGGAATCGCCGTTCTCATAGACCTCAAGCAGGGCTTCCTTGCCGAGGACGCTCTCCGTCATGCCCTGCCCGATGCCGGGGTTCTGCCCCGAATCCTCCATGAGGCCCGTCACGGGATGGGCGTAATAGGGATGCGCCGCCACGACGTACGTCCCGGGTCCCGGCAGGATCGTCCCGGCAGTCGTCTCAGGCGTTTCCTCCGCAAACACAAAGCCCTGCGCCGAAACGAAGGCGCAGACGGTCAAGATCAACGCCGCCGCCGCGAAGCGAAGCAAGCGGCCAAATGCGCGGCGAGGAACACGCGGAGACCGGTTCCCCCGGTTGCCCATTATTGTAAAGACATTCATGTATCGTAATCTCCTCTGCAATGATATGATTCAACGGCCACGCCGGCTTGGCGCGACCGTTGACGCAACGGTCGTTCGACGGAGACAAACGAGTCGTCCCCGTCGAACGTCTTGATAAAGCCGAAATGCCGGTCGGCGCCTCGGCGATTATCCGCTTACCTGTTTTGCGCGGCGGCCCTCCTGCGCACGACGAGGATCACCGCAACAGCCGCGATGACGACGATCGGGATGAGGAGCCACAGCAGGTTGAACCCGCTCGACTCGCCCGCGCCGAGCGGCGCCGCCGCAGGCGCGATGGATTTGTCGCTTCCGGCGGACGTATTGCCGGAGGCCGCCGCCTCGTCGTCCGCCGCGCGTTCCACGACGGCGTAGAGGCTGAAATGGTTCGTATAGAATACCACGACGTCACCCTCCGCCGTGCTTTCCATGAGGGTGCGCGTATCGTCGTCGTTGACGCGGTATACCTCGATCCGGCCTATGTCCATGCCGCTTGGGATGGGCAGGCTCACCTTGACCGCGCCGTTCGGCTGTATC
>JAISGB010000257.1 GCA_031263335.1 Eubacteriales Family XIII. Incertae Sedis bacterium | reverse complement strand
GAAGGTATTCATCACGAACGGTTATTACGCGGACATCTACGTGATCACGGCGCAGATGGACAAGGAGAAGGGGAACAAGGGCATCGCCGCCTTCATCCTCGAAAAGGACACGCCGGGCTTCACTTTCGGCAAGAAGGAAAAGAAGATGGGCATCCGCGCCTCCGCCACCTATGAGTTGGTATTCGAGAATGTCCGCGTGCCGGCGGAGAATCTGCTCGGTCGCGAGGGCGAGGGGTTCAAGATCGCGATGGTCACGCTCGATTACGGACGGATCGGGATCGCCGCGCAGGCGCTCGGGATCGCGCAAGGCGCCTATGAGCAGGCGCTCAAATACGCGAAGGAGCGGGAACAGTTCGGCAGACCGATCTCCGCGCTCCAGGCGATCCAATTCAAGTTGGCCGACATGGCGTTGCAGATCGAGGCCGCGCGCCTGCTCGTCTATCAAGCCGCGTTCATCGCGAGCGATCACAAGAAGCCGGTCGCAAAATACGCGGCGATGGCCAAGGTCTTTGCCGCGGAGACAGCGAACAAGGTGGCCACACAGGCCGTCCAGGTATTGGGCGGCTATGGCTATACGAGGGATTATCCGGTCGAGCGCATGATGCGCGACGCCAAGATCACGGAGATCTATGAGGGGACGAGTGAGATACAGCGGGTCGTGATCGCGGCCAACATCCTGAAAGATTGACCGAGTCTCGGCAAAACTATCGCGATCGTCAAGCAACTTTGATAGAATGGTGATGAAGGGAGATACGTATGGACATCGTCGTAATCATGAAGCAGACATTCGACACGGAGGCCAAAATCGTGTTGGACGGCGACGGCAAGATCGACGGGACGGGGGTGAATTTGGTCATCAACCCCTATGACGAGTTCGCGATCGAGGAGGCGTTGAAGCTCAAGGAGCGGTTCGGCGGCGAGGCGACCGTCGTCTGCATGGGAGGCGAACGGGCGCAGGAAGCCATTCGGACTGCCTTGGCCATGGGTTGCGACAAGGCCGTGCGGATCGACGACCCCGCCTTGGCGGATGCGGACGAATGGGTGATCGCCGAGACGCTCGCCAAGGCTGTTTCCGCGATGCCCTATGATGTGATCCTCGGCGGGCGCATCGCGGTCGACGACGGGGCGGGACAGGCGCCGATCCGCGTCGCCGAAGCGCTCGGCGTCCCATCCGTCGGCAGCATCCTCCAATTGGAGATCGAGGAGGATACGGCGACCGTTACGCGCGAGACGGACGGGGGAACGGAACGGATCGAGGTCAAGCTCCCTGCGGTTTTCACGGCGCAAAAGGGACTGAACGAGCCACGCTATCCGAGCATGATGGGCATCATGAAGGCCAAGAAAAAGGAGATCGCGGTCAAGAGCCTCGCGGACATCGGGTTTGGCGACGCGCCGGCCCCCAAGACAAAGATTGTGGAATTCAGTCTGCCGAACCCGCGCGCCGGCGGCAAGACCATCCCGGGGGAACCGGCCGACGCGGCGCGGGAATTGGCGCGTCTGTTACGCGACGAGATGAAGGTCATATAGGAGAGGGGTGAACCGACATGGCAAAGGGCATTTGGGTTGTTGTCGAACAGAATCGATCGAAGATCCGCAAGGTTTCATTGGAATTATTGAGCCGCGCGAGGGTCTTGGCGGATGAGTCCGCAGAACCCTTGGTCGCGGTGTTGCCGGGGAGCGGCGTCGCCGATCTCGCTGCGGAGATCGCGTCCTACGGCGCGGACAAGGTGATACTTATAGACGATGAACGGCTCGCGCGTTATACGACGGGCGCCTATACCTCGGCGCTGAACGGAACGATCGGGAAAGGGGATCCGCGGCTCGTCCTCATCGGGAACACGGCCATGGGCAAGGATCTCGCGCCCCGCCTCGCGCAACGCTTGGGCGCGGGCATGGCGTCCGACTGTACCGGCTTGTCATCGGACGGCGCGGGTCTCCCATTGTTCAAACGTCCGATCTACGGCGGGAAAGCCTTCGCGGAAGTCACGGCAAGCGCCCTGCCCGTCGTGGCGACGATCCGCCCGAACGCCTTCGCGTTGGCGACGCCGGACGCGTCGCGCGCGGCGGAGGTCGTGAACGAACCGGCGAAGATCGACCCCGCCGACCTCAAGGCCATCCTCAAGGATATCGTCGTCGCGGTCTCGGCGCGGCCGGAATTGACGGAAGCGGACATCATCATATCCGGCGGACGCGGCATGAAGGGTCCCGAGAACTATGAGCTATTGGAGAAATGCGCCGATGTGATCGGCGCGGCCGTGGGCGCGTCGCGCGCTGCGGTGGACGCGGGTTGGAGGGACAGGGAGTTTCAGGTAGGGCAGACAGGCAAGACCGTCTCGCCCACGCTCTATATCGCCTGCGGCATCTCCGGCGCCATCCAACATCTCGCGGGCATGGGTTCCTCGAAGGTCATCGTCGCGATCAACAAGGATCCGGAGGCCAACATCTTCACATTGGCCGATTACGGCATCGTCGGCGATCTCTTCGAGATCGTCCCGTTGCTGACGGAGGAATTCAAAAAGCTCGTATCGTGAGTCGTAAAAAGGACAAAGGCAAATCAAAGCTATTCGAAGGTAGGGGAATGCATTACAATATCGGAGTGGACATCGGCGGCACCAACATCGTCGCGGGGCTTGTGGACGACGCGGGGCGCATCCGCGCAAAAGCGGCGACCCCCACCTTGGCCGCGCGCGGCGCGGAGGCGATCGTCGCGGACATCGTCGCGCTCGCGCGAAAGCTCACGGAGGAATCCGGGATTCCGGCGGATCGCGTGGGCGGCGTCGGCGTCGGCGTCCCGGGAACCGCGAACCGGACGACCGGCATTGTCGAATATGCGTGCAACCTCAACTGGACCGGCGTGCCGTTGCAAGCCCTTCTGTCCGAGGCGTTGCGCCTTCCCATCCGTCTCGAAAACGACGCGAACGCCGCAGCGTTCGGCGAATACACCGCGGGCGCGGCAGAGGGATGCGACAGTTTCATCATGATAACATTGGGTACGGGCATCGGCGGCGGCATGGTATCGCAAGGTAGGCTCATCGAGGGGTTCAATTTCGCGGGCATGGAAGTCGGGCATATGGTCATCGACAAGGGCGGACGCCCCTGCCACTGCGGGCGAAACGGTTGCTTCGAACGGTACGCGAGCGCGTCGGGACTCATTCTGACGGCCAAGGAGTATATGGAGCGATATCCGACGTCCCTTCTATGGGACATGGCGGAGGACGATCCGGACAGGGTGGACGGGTTGACGCCGTTTGAGGCGATGAAGCGAGGGGATCCGGCTGCAAAGGCGATCATCGACGTCTACGCAGCCGATCTGGCCTGCGGCGTGACGAACCTCATCAACATCTTCCAACCCGACCGATTGGCGATCGGGGGCGGCATAGCCGGACAGGGCGAAACGTTGCTCGCACCCCTCCGCGCGATCGTCGCGCGCGATGTTTACAGCAAACATTGCGCGCGAAATACGGAGATCGTCGCGGCGGTGTTGGGCAACGACGCCGGCGTCATCGGCGCCGCGCGTCTCTGTGATGAAAAGCGGCGTTGACGCCGCGCGGATCAGAGCTTGGCGGGATCGACGAGCTTCGTCATATCAAACCGGAAGAACTTCGGCAGGCCGCCCTCCATCTTCTCCGTCGCCTCGCCCCGGACCAAGGGTTTCAGATATCGGATCATCTCCTCCGTCACATCGGCGCCGTCCTTCGATATCCACTCGATCGGAACCTTCTTTTCCTTGTTCGCGATGCCGCCGAGCGACGACGCCTCATAGGTGGTGAGATAGGGTTCGTCCGAAGCCCTGCGGATCGTGATCATCACATCCGCGACCCCTTGGAGGGCGACTTCCACCGCGCGATACCCGCACTCGTATGATTCCTTCAGATCTGTGGCGCTCGCCATATGGGCGGCCGCGCGTTGCAATGTGCTGAATTGGATGGCGCGGGTCTTTATCTTGTCGATCTTCACGCGCTCCTTGATCATGGTCTCCAACGTCTCAGCGACGCCGCCCAAGGTCTTGTGGCCGAACATGTCCTCCGACGCGCCCGTGTCCGCGAGGTAGGAACCGTCCGACAGACGGATGCCCTCCGAGACGGCGACGACGATCTGCCGCTCCGCCTCCACCGCCCGCGTCACCCGTTCGATGAAGCGATCGGGTTCGAAGGCCACCTCGGGCAGATAGATCAGGTGCGGCGCCTTCACGCCGTCCCGACGCGCCAAGACGGAGGCCGCCGTAAGCCAACCGGCGTTCCGCCCCATGATCTCCACGATGGTGACGGCGGGAAGGGGATAGACGATCGTGTCCAAATATACCTCCGCGACGCTCGCGGCCACATACCGCGCCGCGCTGCCGAAGCCCGGCGTATGATCGGTCTCGACGAGATCGTTGTCGATGGTCTTGGGGATGCCGACGGCCACGATAT
>JAISGB010000238.1 GCA_031263335.1 Eubacteriales Family XIII. Incertae Sedis bacterium | reverse complement strand
CAACCCGTGGCTCGGGGGCCTCCCCGGTGCCCCCGTGCGGCGCGCGTCCGGGGGCGCCCCGCCCGCCCGCGCGGCGGGGGACGCCCCCGCCCCCGGCGGCGCGCCGCAGGGCGTGCGCGAGATCTTGTACGCGCCGATCGAGCCGGACAATGACATCGTGGAATTCCTCGCGCGTCATTTCTGCGACCGCTTCAAGAACGATCCCTTCATCATCCATGACAAAAAACGCGCAAAGGCGCTCGTCGCTTTCGAGGGCGTCCGGTATGTGACGGACTTCACCGGCGAACGGTTGCCGCAAAATACGCGAGACGAAGAGACCTATCGCGCGCTCTGGCGTCACTACTTCGATGTCGTCTCCATCGAGGAGCGCGTCAACCCCCGATGCCAACGCCGCTTCATGCCCGTCCGATATTGGAATAATATAACAGAAATGGGTCGATAATCGGTCCAAAATCGTTTAACTAAAAAAAATTTTAAGAAATTTTCATTTTTGGGCAGTATTTTGACGAGAAAAATGCTCTATTATTATACAGAGTAGGACGCGACACGTATGATTTTAATATCATGCGCGGGAATATTCCCGATTCCTGTTCTGTACTTGAAGGCGCTGAATTCCCCCTCGGCGCTTTCTTCCTTTTTGTGAACAGTTCCGCGGTAACTACTCAACGGTCTCGCGATCGGTTGCGAGGCGGAACCTCGTCACATCCCATATTGCGTAGTTTTGATTCAACCTTTGAAAGGTTCCTTGCGGCGCCTTCCGCCTTCATGTTATACTGTTAATACGTCCAACACGTCGTACACTTCATCCGCGCGGATGCTTAGCCATAGGGAGGTTCTGTTGCATAACGTACTCCGTGAAAAATCGAAAGAGGCGCTGATGGCGTTGCTTCCGATCACGATCATCGTGCTGATCCTCAATTTTACAATTACGCCCATGCCCTTTGCCGTAAGAGGGTTTTTTATTATCGGGGCGATCCTGCTCGTGATCGGCATGAGCTTCTTCACGTTGGGCGCGGATATGGCGATGATGCCCATCGGAGAATACCTCGGCCAATACCTCAGCAAATCGAAGAAGTTGTGGCTGATCGTGGGCGCCAGCCTGCTCATGGGCACCATGGTCACCATCGCGGAGCCGGATCTGCAGATCCTCGCGCGGCAGGTTCCGGGTGTGCCGAGCGGCATCCTCACCGTGACCGTGGCCGTGGGATTGGGTCTGTTTCTCGTCATCGCCATGCTTCGGATCATCTTCCGTTGGAGCATGTCCTATCTGTTGGCCTTCCTCTATGTGGGCGTACTCGTCCTCGGCATCTTCGTTCCCAAGGAATATCTGGCCGTGTCCTTCGATGCGGGCGGAGTCACCACGGGACCTTTCGCGAGCCCCTTCATCCTGTCTCTCGGCATCGGCGTATCGGCCGTCAGGGGCGGCAAGAGTTCGGGGGACGACAGCTTCGGCTTGGCGGCCCTGTGCAGCATCGGGCCGATCTTCGCCGTGATGATCCTCGGCTTCCTGTTCAAACCCATGGAATCCACGATGTCGTCCGAGGACGTGGCGGCTATAGACAGCTTCGACGAGCTGATCGGCGCCTTCCTGCACGGATTTCCGGAATATCTGCATGAGATCGGCTTGGCCGTGGCGCCGCTCATCGCCGTCTTTATCCTCTTTCAGATATTCGCGCTCAAACTGCCCAAGGCGCAGATCATCCGCATCGGCATCGGTCTGCTCTACACCTATATCGGGCTTTCCGTATTCCTCACGGGCGTGGGCGTCGGATTCCTGCCCGCGGGCACGTTCATCGGACAGTACGTGGGCGCGCTCGATTACAATTGGGTGCTCATCCCCTTGGGCGTCCTCATGGGGTTCTTCATCGTATTGGCCGAACCGGCCGTCCATGTCCTCGTGGAACAGGTGGAGGATCTGACGGGAGGCGCCATCACGAGGAACACCATGTTGCGGGCTTTTTCGATCAGCGTCGGCCTGTCCGTCGGTTTGGCGATGATCCGCGTGCTGACGGGCGTCAGCATCTGGTGGATGCTCGGTCCCGGCTACGGGCTCGCCATCCTGCTCTCCTTCTTCGTGCCAAAGATATTCACGGCTGTCGCCTTCGACTCGGGCGCCGTCGCGTCGGGTCCCATGACCGCCACCTTCCTGTTGCCGTTTACGATGGGCGCCTGCGCGGCGGCGGGCGGCAGCATCATGTTGGACGCGTTCGGCGTGGTAGCCATGGTGGCCATGACGCCGCTGTTCACCGTGCAGATCATCGGCTTCATCTACAACGTGAAGCTCAAGCATACGAAGAAGGAAGAACTCGAGGCATACGAAGGCTTGGCCGACGACATCGAGGAACAGCAGTTTGTGGATTGGGCCGTCCAACTGCAGGCGTCCGAGGTCAACGACGATTTCGAATCGCAGATGGACATGGAGTTCGTCGCCAGCCCCGAGTGGGCGGAACTCGTGCGCAACGACCAAGTGCATCAGACCATCGCGGCCGACAACAAATATATTGACTTTGATGAGTACGAACACGACCGGTTTGAATCCTTGGTCAAAGCGGAGGATTTCGATCTGCCGGGCATCCATGAGACGAAGGATCCCGAAAAGGAATCGACGCCGGAGGAAGATTACCGGCTCTATATGAGCGAGCGATGAACAGAACGGAGGCGCGCGGATGAAAGGGAAAAAAGGCGGGAGCAGCGACATCGAACGTGTGAAGTTGATGATTTCGATCATCGAGCGCGGACTCGGCAACTCGTTGATCCAAGAACTGCGGCTATTGGGCGTCACGTTCAATATGGCGTCCGTCGGCTACGGCGCCGTGGGAAGCGACATCGCCGATCTGCTCGGATTCACCGAAAAGGAATGCGACATCGTGTTCAGCGTCGTCACCGAATCGAAGGTCGCGACGGCGCTCTCCATGATCGAATATCGGTTTTCCCTGCATACGCCGGGGCATGGCCTCGCCTTCTGCGTCCCCATTTCGGGCGTGGGCGGGCCGGTATCGCTCCGATATATCTCGGGAATAGAGCCGGAGAAGGAGGAATCTCAATGACAGACAGCGGAAATACGGAGTTCAGCCTGATCGTCACCATCGTGAACCGAGGCTATGCGGATCAGGTGATCGACGCGGCCCGCGAAGCCGGCGCGCGCGGCGGTACGGTGCTGTACGCGCGCGGCACAGGCATACACGAGACCGAGAAGTTCATGAATATCTCCATTCAGCCCGAAAAGGAGATGGTGTTGACGCTCGTTCGCAAGAGCGCGGTCAAGGAGATCACCCAAGCCATCCTGATCGTGGCGGGTCTGCGTACGAAAGGCAGGGGAATCAGCTTCACACTCCCCGTGACCGACGCGGTCGGCATGGTCACGGATCTCGAAAAATACGGCATGGACAGCCCGGAGCAGTGACCGCTCCGCAGCCGCGTTCCGCCGATCACGCCGTTGGGCGACATCGGAGCCGTGATCCCCTCGCAAACGAAGCGTTCAGCGATTCTTGAACTCCGCCGGACGCTTTTCCAAAAACGCGGTCGTACCCTCCGCGCGATCCTCCGACGAGAAGGCGACCGTCATCGCCTCCGCCTCAAAGGCTATTGCGGATCGGATGTCCATATTGGCGCCGTTGTTCATCGCGGCCTTGGCCATGCGAACGGCGATGGGTCCCTTGCTCAAAACCAAATTCAGCCAAGCGGTCGTTTGGGGTAACAGATCCTCGGGCGCAAATACCTTCTCAACCAAGCCGACGCGCAACGCCTCCGCCGCGTCTATGATCTCCGCGCTGTAGATGAGATACTTGGCCATCCCCTTCCCGACGAGCCGCTGCAACCGTTGCGTACCGCCGAAGCCCGGGATGATCCCGAGGTTAACCTCCGGTTGGCCGAATTTCGCCTTCTCCGACGCGAACCGCACGTCACACGCCATGGCAAGCTCACAGCCTCCTCCCAAAGCGAACCCGTTCACCGCCGCGACCACCGGTTTTCCGAGATTCTCTATCCGATCGTTGACCGCCTGCCCCTTCAGCATGAAGTCCCGGCCTTCCATGATCCCCATCCTGTTCATGGCGGCGATGTCGGCGCCCGCGACAAAGGCTTTGCCCGCCCCCGTGAGGATCACGGCGCCGATGTCGTCCGTCCGCGCGATGAGCGCGAACGCGTCCGAAAGATCGTTCAGAACATCCCCGTTCAAGGCGTTCATCGCCTCCGGACGATCGATCGTGATCGTGGCGATCCGCTCGTTCACCGCAATATTCAATGTCTTGTATTGTTCCATCCTGCCATACCTTTCTTTATGATTGCCCGTAACCTGCGCGACCGTTGCGCAGTGTCGATCGATCCAACATCCTATTCCACCAAGGTGTATATCTCCTCCAAGGGTTTCCGTCCGGGACTCTTCGGTTCCCCATCGGGGACGCCCAACGCGATGAGCGCGGCCATATAGTACGTCTCATCGCGAAAGCCGGCCTCCGTCCGCACCAATTCCTCAATGGCGCCGGCCGCGTAATTCGCGCTCGTGAGCCAACAACAGCCGTATCCCAGATCGACGGCTCGCAAATACAGGTGTTCGATGGCCGCGCCGAGGCTCTGCATCCCCGGGTTTCTGTGGCTCAACAGATCGTCGAGCAGATGCGGATCGGCCCCGATCAGCTCATATTCATTGTATCCCGACGGGATGTAGGTCTGCGTCATGACGATGATCAGCGCCGGGGCGTCCAAGAAGAACAGGGTAAAACGATCCGCGAATTTTCGGAATCGGTCGCTTTTCTCCCTGTCGACGCCGTCCATGCGCTTGGCGATCTCCTCATTTTTGTTCCGGATCACCTCGGCGACCTTGTGCATCAAGCCCTTGTTCTTGACGACGACAAAATGCCAATTCTGCATGTTCTTGCCCGAGGGCGCAACCCGCGCGGCGTCGATCATCTCCCTGATGTCGTCATTGGGGACATCATCCGCCTTGAATTTTCTCACGCTCTGCCGCTTGCCGATGACTTCCTTTAATTCCATAATATGTCGCGGACATAAAACTTTGTCTGCCGCTTGCCTCTGCCCGCCTCCTCCTTTCTGATTCTCGTTCCTTCATTCAATCGCTTCTTCGCGCGGCGCAGAATTCGAAGCGCCGCGCGAAAGCACAAATGTAGTGTATCACAATCGGCGTCCGTTTTAAAGATGCGTGCAGGAGTACGCGCCGGCCGCCTCGGTCGCCGGATCGGCGTCCCGAAACATCGCGGTTGCGGTTCGCCCGATCCTGTGGTAAAGTAAATTGACTCAAAAGCGATGCGGGACAATCGATTGGCTGACGTAGTTACTGTTCGAAGGTTAAATCAAGGCTGTATCATAGGAGAACCGAGACAGGGTGCATTCACGCGAATATTCCATAATCGCAAATATCATCACCGTCACCATCGCCGTCGAGCTTCTGCTCTTTGGAAATCTTGTGTTGTTCACACTGTCCTACATCGCGGCGACCCTGCTCTTGGTCTCGCGGACGCTGACGACGCAGGCGAAGAAGCGCATCAAGATCTGCCTGATCGTTTCATTCTTCATGATCATGGTCGTCCAGATCGTCGCGGGCGCATTGATCGTCTGCCCGGAGGAACCGGGGATGATATTCTTCGCTCTGATTCGGCGGGCGTTCGGCGTGATCATGCTCTTCCTCCCCTTCGTGGTGAACCGTTACATGAGCGCGGGGCGCTATTCCTCTTTCTACCTTCCGTCCGTGCAGGAGGCGATGACCATCAGCTTCGCGGAATTGAAGGCGGGCAAGAACAGCATCCGCCGCACTGTTTCGAAGATCGGGCACGCGCGAAAGAGCATGTCGCCGGAGAATATGAAGGACATCATCAGCGATCTGCCCCGCCATGATTCCTTCCGCTATATCAACAACGGCAGCCTCACCCAAGAATATTTCACCGAGGCGTACAAGAGCCTCGAGGATCCGAACATCTACATCGTCGTCTCCAACACGCACAGCGCGGCGAGTGAGGTCATCTCCGTCTTTACGCAGAAACAGTACAACCACGCGTCGCTGTCCTTCGATCGCGAACTCGACACCGTCGTCAGTTACAACGGCGGAGAGCGCGTCTACCCGCCGGGGCTGAACCGCGAAATGATAGATTACTTCAACAAAAAACAGGGTTCCTCCATCCTCGTATACAGGTTGCCTTGTACCCCGGATCAGAAAAAGCTCATGATCAAGAAGGTGGAGGAGATCAACCGAGAGGGGAACGCCTACAATATGTTGGGATTGGTACTCAAGTATTCACATAAGCCGAACATCATGTTCTGTTCTCAATTCGTGTACAGAATGTTGCGCATCGCGGGACTGTCCTATTTCGAAAAGGACAGCGCACGGGTGCGCCCCACGGATTTTGTCGAATTGGACTACTACAAGAAGTTGCGGTTCGTGTATGAATTGCGCCTGAATTGAATCTCATCAGAAAACAAAAAGGACTGTCCCCGCCCGGTTTTGAAACCGTTTGGAGACAGCCTTTTCGATGCTTCCGGCCTTGACGGCCTTCGCTTCCGCGCGACCTTACTATCTGAGCGCGTATCTGGCGGGACCGAAGGTCTGTTGGAACTTGAGTACGGCGGGACCTTCGTTTACGATCTCATAGCTCGCGCCCTCGGGGACGTACAGGCCGTCCTCCGGCGTGAGTTCGAGGCGCTCGCCGTCCACGATCGCGTAGCCCTTTCCGGAGATGACATAGCTGTACTGTTCCGATTCCGCAACGGAGGTGGCGGCGATCTTCTTGCCGGGCAGTATCTCGATGACATGGAAGTCGATCGTGTTGCTGCTGCCGAGTTTCGGCGTGGCCATGGGCCAGTAGGTGACGCCGTCGTTGTCCGGATCCGCAAAGGGTACGGTATCGAAGATGTTGCGGATGAAAGGCTCTGTTGTGTTGAAATCCTTCGCGGTCAGCGTGACGGTGAACTTCAGCGTCTGTACGCCCGTCGGATACATCTCGTGATCGCTGTTGCCGGGGATCCACATCACGTCGCCCGCCTTGTACTCATAACGCTTCCCGTTGATGAAGGACCAACCCTTGCCGGACAGGATGAAATAGCAGTGATCCGCGTCCTTGTGGTTGTCGATGATCGCGGCGCCGCCTATCCGGATCTCACAGATGGAGAAGAAGGAATAGTTGGGGGTGCCTGTGATCGCCGGGGTGCCGAAGGCCCATGAGTTCGCGACGATATGCCGAATGGGGGACGCGGCAAACAGGTCATAATAATTCTTCACATATGCTTTGGACATTTCAATTACCTCCTCTGTTTTCTGTTTCATGTTCGACCGAAATTAAATTGTTTTGATCTCTTTTGCCGACCGACGGTTATCTGGTGTAATTGCTGTCTTCCTCGAGCAATTTTGTCAGAACCGAAAAGTCCATGTCTCCGTATCCCTTGTGCGCCGCGAGTTCGAGCTTCGCCTTCGTGAGCGTCGTGCTTTCAAGGGGAACGCCGTACTGCTTGCCGACGGCTTCCGCCAACCCCAAGTCCTTGATCATGAGCTTGACGCTGAACGCGGGCGCGTAATTGCCCGTCCCGATGGGTACCTTCTTGTAACCCGTGAGCGGGGAACCGACCGCGCTGCCGGCGATGATCTCGACGACCTGCGAAACGTCCAATCCCGCCTTCTCCGCCAAGACGACCGCTTCCGCTTCCATCTGCATCGTCGTCGCGATCATCAGGTTGAGGGAGAGCTTCATAACCCGCGCTTCGTCACCGCCGCCGAGATAGAATTGATTGCCGCCCATCACCTCGAACAGCGGCAGGATCTTGTCGTAGGACGTCTTGTCGCCCGAAGCGAGGATGCCCAAGGTGCCGGCCTGCGCGAGCATCGTGCTGCCCGTGACGGGCGCCCGCAGGAATTTGCATCCGGCGGCCTCGACGGCGTCGTTCACCTTTGCGGACTCCTCAACGGATACCGTACTCATGTCGATAACGATCTTCCCCGGCGAAAGCCCGGACACCAGACCGTCGTCGCCCAACGCCACGGCGTGGAGCGTCGGGCCGTCCGCGACCATCGTAAAGACGCAATCGCCCGCCGCCGCAACCGCCTTGGGCGAATCCGCCCAAGCCGCGCCCGCCGCGAGGATATCGTCCGCCTTGGATTTGGTCCTGTTCCACACCACAACTTCATTGCCGGCCTTGAGCAGATTCTGACTCATGGGATTGCCCATGTTACCCAAGCCGATCCAACCGATTTTTGCCATTCCTCTTACCTCCTTTAATTCTCTGTTCGCACTGCACGAACAACCGATGACTGGTTTTCCGCGAGACGACCCCCGGATCACGCCGGTTCTGCGGTCGACGGGCGGTTTTGATCCGATCCCCTCGACATGCCTTTTACAGGAATTGGCATCCGGGGAGACCGCAGGATGTGATCTCT
>JAISGB010000236.1 GCA_031263335.1 Eubacteriales Family XIII. Incertae Sedis bacterium | reverse complement strand
CAACCGCTTGGGCAATGCGGTCACCGTATTTGAACGGGCGGATCGCCCGGGCGGCCTGTTGATGTACGGTATCCCGAACATGAAACTGAGCAAGGCGTTGGTCATGAATCGGATTCATATCATGGAAGAAGAGGGCGTGCGGTTCACGATGGATACGGAGGTGGGGACGGATTATCCCATATTGACGCTGATGCGCGATTTTGACGCCGTTATCCTCTGCGCGGGCGCCACGAACGAGCGAACCCTGCGGACGCCGGGGTCGGATCTGTTCGGCGTGTCGACCGCCCTGAATTTCCTGACGCAATCCACGAAGAACCTATTGGACGGAAGCGTCATCGAGGGTCTGCCCTCCGTCGACGGCAAGAACGTGATCGTGGTCGGCGGCGGCGATACGGGAACCGACTGCGTCGCCACGTCGATACGCAGGGGCGCGAAACATGTGGCGCAATTGGAGATCATGCCATGTCCCCCGGAGGAACGGGCGTCGGATAACCCGTGGCCGCTTTGGCCCAAGGTGCGCAAGACCGATTACGGACAGTTGGAGGCCATCGATCTGTTCGGCGCCGATCCGCGCGAATACCAAACCACCGTCAAGGAGATCGTCGGGGACGAAAGGAAGGTCGTCGGCGTAAAGACCGTGCGCGTGGATTGGGTGAGTGAGAACGGCCGCCCCGTTCCCAAGGAGATACCGGGGACGGAGACCCTGCGCCCCGCGGACATCGTGTTGACCGCCATGGGATTTACGGGGCCGGAACGTACGCTGATAGACCAACTCGATCTCAAGACGGACGCGCGCGGCAATGTGCTGTCGGAAGCCGGCGGCCACAAGACGAGCCTCATGACCGTATTCGCCGCCGGGGATATGCGGCGGGGTCCGAGTTTGGTCGTGTGGGCCATCACCGAAGGCCGCCGCGCCGCGGATCAGTGCCACGAATACCTGATGAAACGCTGAACGGTTCGGATGAAAATTTGCGGCCGGCGCGATATCGCGCCGGCCGTGACCGTCTAAGCGATTGAAACGATGGGTTTGATGAGATCCTTCGGCTTGTCTTTCATCAGCAGAAGGGCTTCTTCGAGATCCTCCAACCTGTTGTATTTGTGCGTGAGCAGGGGGCTGACGTCCAGTCTGCCGTGCAAAAGCATCCGCGAGAGGTATTCCATGTTCTTTCTGCCGCCCGGCATCAGGCCGCCGATGATCCGGATATGACCCATGCCGAGTCCCCATTCGACGCGTGGGATTTTGATATAGTCGCCCGTGCCGAGATAATTGATGTTTGAGACGATGCCGCCGGGTTTTACGAGCCGCACCGCTTGGTCGAATGTCTCGAGGCCGCCGCCCGCGAGGATGACCTTGTCGACGGGTTTCCCGTTCATCGCCTCCGTGATCTGTTCCACGATGTCTCCGTCCCGATAGTTGATCAGATCCGTGGCGCCGTAGTATTTGGCCGCTTCGCGACAGGTCGTCCGCGAACCGACGCCGAACACGCGGCCGGCGCCGCGCAGAACCGATCCCGCCACGGCCATGAGTCCCACGGGTCCTATGCCGATCACGACGACCGTATCCCCGTACTCAACCTCGGCGTTGTTCGCGCCGTGAAATCCCGTCGGAACCATGTCCGAGAGCATGGCCGCGTCTTCGACGCTGATGCCGTCGGGCAGATGCGCCATATTGCCGTCGGCTTGGTTGACATGGAAGTATTCCGCAAATGTGCCGTCCTTCGTGTTGGAAAACTTCCAACCGTTCAGCATTCCTTTGGAGTGTTGCGAATACCCGGCTTGGGATTCCACCGCCTCCCAATCGGGGGTGATGGCGGGAATGATGACCTTGTCCCCGACCTTGAAATCCTTTACGAGGGCGCCGACTTCGACGACCTCCGCCGAGGCTTCGTGTCCGAGTATCAGGTCGTGTCGCGCGCCCAACGCCTTTTCCCATACGGTATGCACATCGGATGTGCACGGCGATATCGCGAGCGGCTTGCATATTGCGTCCGTCGGACCGGCTTTCGGTATCTCTTTTTCCACCCATCCGATCGTGTCGAAATCCAACATTGCCAAACCCTTCATTTTTGCCATCGAGGAACCTCCTTTGAATTTGGGATACGACAACCACGCCCAGGGAAAAAACGCTTCTCTCCCGGCTGTATCAGGCATTTGTTTCCGATGTGGTTGTCACGGATTATATATTATATTAACGTACGGGTAAGCGGTTGTCAATTGGCCGGCATCCTCAATTCAAAGGCGTATTTTTGTGAAATATCACAATACAATGAAAGAACCCACGGACAATCAGCCGTTAAAAAATTAACATCCTAAATTTGGCAACATATTTTTGTGAAATATCACAACTTAACGAATTCGGTAAAACGAACGCGCGTTCATTTGTTTTCCGTTTTTCCGGCTGTCATGCGGAAGATATATTCGTCTTCCTCCCCGGTATTGAGGGCGATGGCGCCCCCGCGCGCCATGTCGAGGATCTCGTAGGAGGAGAGAAGATTGACCAACAGATCGATCTTTTCAGGCGTGTCGCTGTGCTCCAACATCAAAGTACCCGGAGAGATGTCCACGATCTTGCAATCCATGATCTTGGCCAAGTCGACGATCTCGCCGCGCTCCTCCTTCGCCGCCTTCACCTTGATCAGCATGATCTCGCGGAGCGTCGATTCACGGAATGACAGGCGTTCGATCTTCAGCACATCCTCCAACTTGCTCATCTCCTTGGCCGCTTGGTCCGCGACGTATTCGTCGCCTTCCACCACCACCGTCATCCGCGTCACATCGTGGTTCCTCGTGGGTCCTGCGGTGATGCTGTCTATGTTGAATCCCCTGCGGGCAAGGAGGGCCGAAATGCGCGAAAGCACGCCCGGTTTGTTGTCCATTACGACTCCGACAGTATGTTTCATGATCTCCTCCGTTTCCGGTAACCTTCGTTTCGATTTGACGTTTGAATAAAATCAGTGGATCGCTTGGCGCCGCTGTCAAGCTCATTATATCGTGGGCGCGCCGGCATTGCAATCAGATCGATCGGAACAATACCGCGCCATATACTCCTCCATCTCGCGCCGTCGGCCTTCGTCCAAGATGAGGATCCCGTCCTTCCTCTTGCCGTCCAACTCCGTGAGGATATCCCGCACGGTCACGATGGGGAATACTTCGACGCCGAGATCGCGCCGCGCTTCCTCCGCCGCGCTCAACGCGCCTTGCCCCCGCTCCATCCGGTCCACCGATATGATGAGTCCGGTTACGTCGACGTTCGGGACGCCGCGTATCACGGCCAACGCTTCACGCAGGGCAGTGCCTGCCGTGATCACGTCGTCCGTGAGGATCACCTTGTCGCCCGCCTTGAGCTTGGCGCCGACGAGGTTGCCCCCTTCCCCGTGATCCTTCGCTTCCTTCCTGTTAAAACAGCAACCGACCTCCATGCCGTGATCCCGCGCCAACGCGATGGATGCGCTGACTGCCAACGGGATGCCCTTGTACGCCGGGCCGAAGATCGCGTCGATGTCCCGAGGCAGGGCGCCCCGCTCCATGTGATCGAACATGCAGGCGGCGTAGAACGATCCGACCTTGTCGATGCGCGCGCCCGTGTCGAAAGCGCCCGTATTGATGAAATAGGGGGATCGGCGACCGCTTTTCGTGATGAAATCGCCGAATTGCAGCGCGCCCGATCCGATCAAAAACTCAATAAATTCGCTTTTATAGTGCATTGGAGACTCCTTTCCGTCTCACGCGGATGTTGGCTTCAGTGTGAACGCGCGGCGCGGTATGCCGCGCTCCGGGATTCCAATTCCCGTGCGACGCGCGGCGGCGCGGCCGGATCCAAAAGGGCGGCTGTCCCGACCGCCACGGCCGTCGCTCCTGCCAACAGGAACTCCATGGCGTCGGCGCCGGTCATGATGCCGCCCATGCCGATGATGGGGACGCGTACGCGCTTCGCCACGCGATATACCATGGCTAAGGCCACGGGTTTTATGGCGGGACCCGAAAGTCCGCCCGTGCCGGTGGCCAATACGGGTTTGCCGCTCAGGGTATCCATCCGCATCCCCACCAATGTGTTGATCAGTGAGATGGCGTCGGCGCCCGCGTCCTCCGCCGCCGCCGCGATATCGCAGATGTCCGTCACATTGGGCGTCAATTTGATGATGACGGGTTTGCTTGTGCTCGCCTTGATTCGCTTCGTCAGTTCCGCCACCGCGCGCCGATCGACGCCCAAGGACATGCCCCCGTTCGAGACATTCGGGCAAGAGACATTGATCTCCAACATGTCCGCGTCGGTATCCGACAATTTGCGGACCACCTCGCAATATTCCTGCGTGCTGTGGCCGGCCACGTTCGCGATGACCGTGACCTTTCGCTCCTTCAGATATTTCAATTCCCCTTCGATGTACGCGTCCACGCCTGGGTTCTCGAGTCCGATCGCGTTGAGCATCCCGCCGTGGGTTTCCGCGATGCGCGGCGTCGGGTTGCCCGTCCACGGGGATAGGGA
>JAISGB010000132.1 GCA_031263335.1 Eubacteriales Family XIII. Incertae Sedis bacterium | reverse complement strand
AGCGATCATCCCGAGCGAAAGCGCCGAGAACGGAGCGGAATGAAAAGGGGATGAAGTGATGAGTAAAGGAGGCGGAATGAAAAATGAAGTGATGGGCAAAGGAGGCGGATCATCGATGAGAATTGCTGTTTTGGGTTGCGGGGCCATGGGTACGGTACTCGGAGCGTATTTGAGCAAGGGCGCCTGTTCGGTGGATCTGATCGACAGTTACGGAGCGCATGTGGACGCGCTCAACGCGAACGGGGCGCAGATCATCGGAACCGTTCACATGACCGCCGCCGTACACGCCGTCACGCCGGATCAAACGGAGGGCAAATACGACTTGGTCTTTCTCTTGACAAAGGCAACGGCCAACGGGGATGTACTCCCCAAGTTGTTGCCACGGTTGCATGAGAACAGCACGGTATGTACCTTACAGAACGGCGTACCCGAACCCTCGGTTGCCGACATCGTGGGCGAGAAACGGACGGTGGGCGGGACGATCCTCTGGAGCGCCGCGTTCCGGGGGCCGGGCGTGTCGGAGCTTACACAGAATCTGGAAAACTTGGACCATTATTTCGACATCGGAGAGATCGACGGCGCCGATACCCCGCGCATCCGCATGGTGGCCGATGTTCTGGGTTTGATGGGCCGCGCCGAGGTTTCCTCGGGTCTGCCTGCCGCCCGTTGGGGAAAATTGGTAAACAATGCCTGTATGAGCGGCATGTCCGCGGTCTGCGGCGCCACCTTCGGACAAGTCTTGGAGCACCCGAAAGCCGCGGCCTGTCTGAGCTATCTGGGTCGGGAAGTCAAACGGTGTTGCGAGGCGCAGGGATACGTGATGCCCACCTTGGTGTTCGGGTTTTCCCCCGAGCCTTTGGATCTGAACGATCAACGCCAATTTGATGCGAGCCAAAAGATGTTTTCGGATATGTACAGCGTGGCGCTCAACGCCGAGGCCAGCATGTTGCACGATCTGGAAAACGGGGTCGCCACCGAGGTTCGCATGATCAACGGCTACGTCTCCGAGGTGGGGCGCGCCCACGGGGTGGAAACCCCTTTTAACGACACGGTGGTGCGCGTTGTGGAGTCGATCGAGCGGGGAGAGCGGACGATGTCCATGGACAACCTCGCCCTCTTTGACGACAGTTGGTTCGTTTACGCGCCGAGACGGTGAAAAGAAAGGAAACAATTTTCATGAAAAACGCTTGGGAACAATACTATCAGGAACGCTTGATCACCGCCGAAGAGGCGGCTTCCAAGGTGAAGTCGGGCGATATGTTGATCTACGGCCACGCGTGCGCGCAACCGAACGCGCTGATGGCCGCGCTTTTGAAGCGAAAAGACGAACTGCGCAATGTCGGTATCGCCTACGGGTTTTCCGTAAACGAAGCGCCGTTCTGCGATCCCGTGTACGAGGGTTCTTTCCGCTTCCATTCGCTCTTTAACAGCTACGCGAACCGGCGGGCGCAGTGGGAAGGGCGCGCGGATTTCACGCATGTAAATCTGTCCGAAGTGGACAAACTTTTCGGCGTCAAACTCCCGATCCATGCAGCGTTTGTCCAATGTACGCCCCCGGACAGCCATGGGAACGTCAGCCTCGGCCTCAGTTGCGATTACACGCGGGCGGCAGTGGACCTCGCGCCGCTGACCATTGCCCAAGTGAACCAAAACATGCCTTGGGTTTTCGGGGATACGGTCATACCGGCGGAAAAGATCGACTATTTTGTGGAGGCCGACGAGGAGTTGCCGGAAATACCGCAGCCGGACGTTGTTTCCGACACGGATAAGGCCATCGCCCGAAATGTCGCGTCCTTGATCGACGACGGCGACACACTGCAAGCCGGCGTCGGCGCCGTACCGGATACCGTATTGTCGTTGCTTGAAAACCATAAGAATATCGGCATTCACACGGAGCTTGCGTCGACCGGCGTCATGCAGATGATAGAAAAGGGCGTGATCACAAACTCGATGAAAACCTTGGATCCGGGCAAGGTCGTCTGCGCCATACTGGGCGGCACCAAAGAGTTTTACCGATACATCGACGACAATCCCGTCTTTGAGATGCGGCAAGCCGGCTATACAAACAGCCCGCTCGTCATCGCGCGGCAAAAGAATATGTGCGCGATGAACAGCGCGATAGAAGTTGACCTGTACGGGCAGGTATGCGCGGATATGACGGGCTACCGGTATTTTTCCGGCGTCGGCGGGCAACTCGATTTTCTGAGGGGCGCGGCAATGGCGGAGGGCGGCAAATCCATCATCTGCCTGCCTTCCACGGCGAAAAAAGGCACGGTGTCCCGGATTGTCCCCCTGCCGGCGGAGGGGGCGGCTGTGACGGATACGCGTTTTGACGTGATGTACATTGTGACGGAATACGGGATCGCGGACCTCTGGGGCAAGACGGTCCTGCAACGGGCGAAGGAACTGATCAGGATTGCCCATCCGAATTTCCGGGAAGATTTGGAACGGGTGTTCGCCGAGAAAATGGAGAAGACCGTATGATCAAGAAAATCAACCACATCGGCATTGCGGTCCGCAATTTGGAAGAAGCCGTCAAGCGCTATGAAACATTGGGCTTTGCGGCGGATCGGATCGAGGAACTGCCCGATTTTGCCTGCAAGATAGCGTTTCTGCCCTGCGGCGAATCGCTGATCGAATTGATTGAACCCGATGTCCCGGGGCATCCCGAAGGTCTGCATCACATATGCTACGAAGTGGACGACATCGAGTCAGCGTTCAAAACCGTCGGCGCGGCGTTGCCTGTCCGGGATCCGGCGCCGCGGGCGGGCGCGGGCGGGACAAGGGTCTTTTTCGCGGAACCCGAAAGCCTGTGCAACGTGGAAACCGAATTCGCGGAGACGCCGGAACCGTAAGCGGTTATGGTATACCCGGCGTCGCCGGCCTTGTATCGCGGTAGGCCCTTCATGGTTGTGAGACAAGACATGGGCCGAAACTGTATGGATTTCAAATTTTGAAAGGAGCTTACGATGTCTGTTATCGATGATCTGCCAAAACTGCGCTATGGACCCGGTTCCCGGGCTTTCCCCCACGGATCGGAGATCGAAACAATTATCGCCGAGCCTTGGTATAAGATCGATGATTTTTGGCAGTTGGAAGGGCTGATTGCCGATAGGGAAGGGCGATATCTGTATTTTGTGGATGTTTTCGGCGGCGGCGTCCACCGCATTGAACTTGCCACAAAACAGTACAGCAGGGTATACGGTCCGGCGGATTTTGAAATCGGCTCGGTGAAGATACACAAAGACGGCCGTCTGTTTCTGTGCGCCATGGGCAACGCGTCGGGCGTCAAGGGCGGCGTCTATGCAATACAACCGGACGGAGGCGATTTTGAAACCATCGTCGACCCCTCCGAAGGGTTTGTCGTCGATGATATTGTGTTCGACAGCCAGGGCGGTTTCTATTTCACGGATTTCAAAGGATTCGCGACCCAAAACGAAGGAGGCGTCTATTATGTGCCGCCCGAATACAATAGGGTGATCCGCATTCTCGGCAATATGGCGATTCCGAACGGTATCGCGTTACGGACCGACGGCAGCGCTTTGTGGATCACGGAATCCTGTTATAACAGGATTCTCCATGTTTATTTGGCCGAAGACGGCGCTTCGGTCCCGCCGTCCGGCGCCACCGTCGCCTGTACGTTGTCGGGCAATTTGGGTCCGGACTCCTGTTGCGTTGACAGCGACGATAATCTGTATGTGGCAATCTATGGGCAAGGGCGTTTCCTCGTACTGAACCGAAACGGTTTTCCCATCGGCGAGGTGCGGTTGCCGGAAGCCGATGACGGCAAAATGCTGAGGACAACGTCAATTGCCTTCGCCAAAGACAGCGACCGGATGTTTTTGTGCTCAAACGACGGTCCCGGCGGGATTGGCTCATGTATCTACAGCGCGCGCGGATATGCGAAGGGTCATAACACATTCCAATATCAGTAATCAGGATTGAACGGAGGTTTGATGATGAATAAAAACAACATCGTGATGATCGGCGCCGCGCGTACCCCCTTCGGCAGGTACGGCGGTTCCCTGAAGGACGCGGACGTCTATGACTTGGGCGCGATAACCATGCGGGAGGTCGTGCGGCGCGCCCACGCGGATCCGACGGCGGTGCGGGAAGTGTTCTGGGGCATGGGAGACAACTCCTCCTGCAAGGATGTCGTGACCTCGATCGCGGCTCGGCAAAGCCTGCTGAAGGCCGGCCTTTCGGAGGAAACCAACTCCTGTTCTTTGGACAAAGCCTGCGTTTCGGGTACCTCCGCCATCATCTACGCGATACGCGGGCTGAAATTGGGCGAATCCAAGCTGTCCGTCGCCGGCGGCGTACAGAGTTTCAGCCAAGTGCCTTATATCGCGAGAAATATGAGGTTCGACAAGCGGATCGGGAACCGCCTGTTGGAGGATCCGCTGTTTGAGGCCGGCTACAAGGATTTCAATCCTGTCTCCGCGGATGCCGGCGACAGGGCGATCGCGAACGGCATTACGAGGGAAATGCAGGATCGATGGGCCGTCCGGAGCCACGAACGCTATGGAGAAGCCCTTGCGGCCAATAAATTTGTCGACGAGATCATCCCCTATGAATGCGCGGCCAAAAAAGGGGAAGAACCGAAATTGCTGACCTATGACGAACAATACCGCAAGGATGTCACCTATGAAAAACTGAGCAAACTGCCCACCATTTACGGCAGTAAGACCGTTACGGCGGGAAACGCCCCGGGCCTGAACGACGGTTCCGCCGCCGTCCTCTTGACCACCGAGGCATACGCCGAAGAAATCGGCGTCGATCGATCGCTTTGCGCGATCGTTGACAGTGTGTCCATGTGCGCCCGGCCGGATTGCATCGCGGACGTCCCCGGATGGGCCATATTGCGCCTGTTGGAAAAAACAGGACTGTCTTTGGATGACATCAAGCTGATTGAGATCAATGAAGCCTTTGCCGTGATGCCGCTGTTGTCGCTCAAACACGTTGCGGACGAAAAGGGCGTCAAGCTCGAAACGCTCTACGACGCCACGAACGTCAACGGCGGCGCCATCGCCATCGGACACGCCAATTGCGCGACCGGCGCCAGATTGGTCTTGACGCTCGCCAACGAGCTGAGGCGCAGGGGCGGAGGGTATGGCATCGCCGCCATCTGCGGCGGTCTCGCGCAAGGCGACGCGATCCTGATCAAGGTCGAGTGATTGTCTTCGCAAGGCAATATCGTAAGGGCCGCGCGCGATCGGGTTCGTGAGTTGCAGGGAATAATGGATTTCCATACCATACGTTTTGTCGGTTGATAAATCGAAAAGGAGTAAAATTATGGCATTTTTAACGACGGATGACGGTGTAAAACTGTATTACGAGCAATTCGGACGAGGGGAAAAGACACTGATATTCGTGCATGGCCTGATGGATACCCACGCTTCCTTCAAGGAATATTGCGGTTCCTTGGGGGCCGGATATTCCGTCGTTGTCTATGATCAGCGCGCCCACGGCGCCTCCGACACGCCGGACGACGGATACACGAACGCCCGCTTGGCCAAAGATCTGAGAAACCTGATCGAGCATTTGGAACTGAGGAAGATGGTCCTGATCGGATATTCCTTGGGCGTACACGTCATCTTTGACTATATCGAACAGTTCGGCGAAGCGGGGATCGATCAATTCATCCTGTCCTCCATGTCCCCCCGCTTGGTGAACGATGAGGAATGGAACCTGGGCTTGGCCACCGGCGTCGGCTATAAGGAAGTGCTGGCCATGTTGGGCCTCATCAATGGGCATTTCAAGGAATACTGTATGCAGGGAGCCGCCCTTTACGCGGGTCCGGAGGAAACGAGGCCGCGCATGAACCGGTTCTATGAGGAAGGCTCGGGGCTGAACCCTTCCGCCATGTTGCGGCTGAATCTCGGTCTGGTCACCGTGGATTACCGGCCGACGCTTGAAAAGATCACGCGTCCCACCTTGGTCCTTGCGGGCGACGCGGATATCTACGCCGTCGCCTGTCACGAGCATACCCGCGCAAGGGTGAAGGACGGTTATATCACGATTATTCCGAATGGCACTCATTTCGCTATCATGGAATATCCCGAGGCATACACAAACGCGATAGCCGAATTCCTTGAAAAAACCGGCTGATCCGCGTGTTTGTGATGTGGTTGCGCGACGCCCGTCGCACGTATTGCACAAAACGTGATATACTGAATTAAAGAGAACGCACAGACCGGGACTGCGGAGGCAAGATGTCTTTCGGGAAGGCGAACTGTTTCATGGTGATTGCGGCGCAAGCGACAGGGAGGCCTTGGTCGGGCAACGAATGTGAAAAAATTATTTTTGGCATCACACTTTTCGGCTGTGGCAAGGCTGTTTTCCGATTTTGCGGGCGATTGTTCGGGCAAAAAAGTCGTTTTCATACCAACGGCGAGTCTGCGCGAGAAGACGGCGTTTTTCGTTGGGTTGGACCTGAACGCGTTGGGAAGACTCGGTCTGATTGTTGACAAACTGGAGGTTTCGAGCGCGTCTCACGATGAAATCTCCCGTAAAATATCCCGTGCCGACTTCGTGTTCGTCACGGGCGGGAATACGTTTTTCCTGTTGCAGGAACTCAGACGCTCCGGCGCGGACAAGTTGATTGTCGAACACATAGCCGGCGGGAAGCTGTACATCGGGGCGTCGGCCGGTTCCGTCGTCGTTTCGGAGGACATCGAATATCTGAAATATATGGACAACCCCGTCGTCGCGCCCGA
>JAISGB010000115.1 GCA_031263335.1 Eubacteriales Family XIII. Incertae Sedis bacterium | reverse complement strand
GGAGATCGCCGTGACGGGCAGGGCGATCGCAAAGAAGGCGGCGAGGATCACGCCGAACACGGAGCGCATCGTACCCGCCGCGTTCGATTTCGTCGCGTCATACTTTTTGATATGCTTCTTTAGGTTGCGCCGTACGCGCCAACTGTTACTCATGAATACTTTTGATTGGAACCCGGACTCCGGCAAAACTATCGCGACCGTCGAATCGTTTTGATTTAAGTTTTTAATTTCCGGCTCTCATCTGTTCTCCCGGAAATACGGTTCCGAGAGATTGCCCGGGGGAAGATCCTCCTTTCGGTTCTTGTGCGTACCGATGATGACGATGACGATGGTCGCGACATAAGGAAACATGTCCACCATATACTGCGATATCTGGATGCCCATGCTCTGCAACCTCAGCCCCAGTATGCTCAGCGCGCCGAACAGAAAGGCGCCCCAAAACGCCTTGAAGGGATTCCATGACGCGAAGATCACCAAGGCGACGGCGATCCAACCCCGGCCCGTCACGACGTCCGCCTGCCAGATGGGGACGGTGACCAAGCCCAAGTAGGCGCCGCCCAATCCGCACAGCCCGCCGCCCGCGATGATGTGTACGTACTTGTACAGCGTGATGTTTACGCCGGAGGCGTCGGCGGCGGCCGTATTCTCGCCGACGGCCCGCATGTTCAGCCCCGTGCGCGTCCGGTACAGATAGATCGACAGCACGATCACCATCGCGTAGCCCAAGTAGACAAACACGTCATGCCGGAACAGTATGGGGCCGATGAACGGGATGTCCCCGAGGATCGGAATTCGGAACGGCGAGAAAAAGCTCAATACCGTCGAGGGTACCGATTGCCCTATCATGCGATCGCCCACAAAGCTGGAGAAGCCCGATCCGAATATCGTCAGGGTCAGCCCCGTGACCACCTGATTGGCCTGAAGGGAGACGGTCACGATCGCAAAGATGAGCGCCGCCGCGCCGCCCGCCGCAAAGGCGCCGATCAGCGCGGCGCCGGGATTGCCCGTGCCGTACGCCGTCGCGAACCCGATGACGGCGCCCATGAGCATCATGCCTTCGACACCCAAGTTGAGACTTCCCGATTTTTCCGTGATCAGTTCCCCGAGCGTGGCAAAGAGCAGGGGGGTCGCCGCGACGATGGCCGCCGCAAGGAAGTCGATCATCGGCTCGCCTCCTTCCCGTCCGTCCCCGCGTTCCCGCGCCCCGCGAAGCGCACCTTGTATTGCAGGAAAAACTCACTGCCCAAGACGAAGAACAGGATGACGCCCTGCACAACGCCGGCCACCGCGGACGGCACATTCATGGCGAGCTGGATGAAGGCCGCCCCCTGCAACAGCATGGCAAAGGCGATGCACACAAAGAGGACGGCCACGGCGTTGAGCCGCGCCAACCATGCAGTGATGATGGCGGTAAACCCATAATTGGCCGAAACGCCGTACACAAGCGTCTTTTCGATGGCGGAGGTCTGTATCATGCCCACCAAACCGCACAGCCCGCCGGAGATGAACATGGCCGTCATGATGATGAACGGGATATTCATGCCCGCGTACTTGGCCGTGTCCAAGCTCTCCCCCACCACGGTGATCTCGTAGCCCTTCTTCGTATAATGGATGAAGAGATAGACGAGCGCGACCAAGACGAGGGTGACGATCCAACCGATATGAATGCCGAACAGCGAGGGAAGCAGACCGTTTTCACTGAAATTGGGTATCTTGGGGAAGCCTTGGGAGTTCGGATCCCGCCAAGGCCCGTATTGCAGATAGGTCACGAACTTGATGGCGATATAGTTCATCATCAACGTGAAGATGACCTCGTTGGTACCCATCCTCGCCTTGAATATCGCGGGAATGAGCGCCCAGATCCCACCGCCGACGATGGACGCGGCCGCCATGAGCAACAGCAACGCGGGTCTCGGGACGTCGCCGAAGTTTAAGGCGACGAAGGACGCCGCGAGCGCCCCGACGACGATCTGCCCCTCCCCGCCGATGTTCCAGAATTTCATCTTGAACGCCACGAGGATGCCGAGGGACGCGATGGTGAGGGGGATCGCCTTGATGATGGTCTCCTGTATGCGGGACACGTTGCCCACCGCCCCCTCGATGATCGTGCCGAACACCAAGAAGGGGTTCAGCTTGAAGAAAAGCAGGACGATGCCCGCGCACACCAACGAGAGCAACACGGACGAGACGCGGATGACGACCGCTCGATTTTTGGGGATGTCATCCCGCTTGATCACCTTGACGGGGATATTCACGAATCGCGCTCCCCTCTCGCCTGCGTCCCTCCCGTCATGAGGAAGCCGATCTCCTCCTTTCCGGCGCGCGCCGCGTTCACGATGCCCGCGATCTTTCCGTCGGAAATGACGAGTATGCGATCACAGAGTTCCAAGAGGACGTCCAAGTCCTCACCGATGAAGATCACGCCGACGCCCTTGCGTTTCTGTTCGTTCAGCAGATCGTATATGCGATAAGACGCGCCGATATCCAGGCCGCGTACCGGATAGGCGGTGATGAGGACCTTCGGATCGGAATCGATCTCACGCCCCAACAGCACCTTCTGGATGTTGCCGCCCGACAATCTGGAGACGGGCGTCGTCAGGCCCGGCGTCTGTATGTCCAACCGTTCGACGATCCCGCGCGCCCGTTCGATGCCCGCGCGTCTCCGCAGGATGACGCCTTTTTGGTTTTGGTACTCTTTCAGGATGATGTTGTGTACGATGTCCATCGAGGCCACGAGTCCCATGCCCAAGCGATCCTCCGGGATGAAACCCATGCGTATGCCCAAGCGGATGATGTCGCGCGGGGATTTGCCTATGATGTTCGCCCCCTCGAAGAAGATGCGCCCCTTCTCCGCCGTCTGCAGGCCCGCGATGGTCTCGCACAGTTCCTTCTGCCCGCTGCCGGCGATCCCGGCCACACCGAGGATCTCCGATCGGTTCAGCGAAAAGCTGATTCCGTCCAACGCCGCCTTTCGGTCGCCGTCCAAAACGGTGACCCCATCGAGGCGGAGCAGTTCTTCCCCGTCGCCCACCGCCTCGCGCCGTATCTTCAGATCGACCTTCCGCCCGACCATCATCTCGATGAGGGACGGTATCTCCACGTCCTCCGTGCGGATCGTGTCGACGGATCGCCCTTTGCGAAGGACGGTGATCCGATCGCTGATCTCCATCACCTCATTGAGCTTGTGCGTGATGATGACCACGGCGCAACCCCGGTCCTTCATATTCCTTATGACGCGAAACAGCTTCGCGATCTCCTGCGGCGTGAGGACGGCCGTCGGCTCGTCCATGATGAGGATCCGCGCGCCCCGAAACAGCACCTTGACGATCTCAAGCGTCTGTTTCTCTCCGACGGACATCTCGTAGGCTTTCTTCCGGGGATTGACGTCCAAGCCGTATCGCTCGGAGATATCCATGATCTGTTTCGTGAGGTTCGCGCCCCGCCCGAAGGATTTCCCGCGCTGTCCCAACACGATGTTTTCCGCGGCCGTCATGATGTCCACCAGTTTGAAGTGTTGATGGATCATGCCGATCCCCTTCCTGATGGACTCCCTCGGCGAGGAGAATGAGACAGGCTCCCCGTCCACGGATATAGAACCGCTGTCGGGGCGATAGATCCCCGACAGCATATTCATCAGCGTACTCTTGCCCGCGCCGTTTTCACCCAACAGCGCGTGTATCTCCCCGTTGCGCACGGTGAGGTTGATCCGATCGTTTGCGATGACGGAACCAAAGGACTTCGAGATATTCTCCATGCGGATCGCCGGTGCAACGGTCATGAATCGATGTTTCCTCGCTATTCGACCGAGCTGACGCCTTCGACGAGGTAAT
>JAISGB010000082.1 GCA_031263335.1 Eubacteriales Family XIII. Incertae Sedis bacterium | reverse complement strand
ATCGGGTGGTCGTCACCGCCGATGAAGGCTACATCGAGATATTCAAGAAGGAGTAACCAATGTATGTGACGGATGATGAAAAACGCATTCTTGACGGGGCGCGGGGCGCCATCGCGCGCCTCAGCATGGAATTTCTGATCGAGATGTCCGAGGTCGCGGGGGCGGAACGCTTGGTGGACCTTGACGGTACGGCCGACATGCATACCCCATGGACATCCTTGGTCCCGCATTATGAGTTTCCGATCGAAGATCTCCGGGCGCTCGCGGAAAACGGCGAGAAATTCAAGGTCCCGACTTTCGCGAACAAGACGCCGCTTCCCATCTGTACGATCCACGACGGTTGGGAATATTGCGATTGCCCGCCGCACAATACGAAAGAGGGGCATGAACGGATGATGGAGCGGGAATGGATGGCGCTCTACAAGAAGATGGGTATGCTTACCGTCCATTCGTGTGACTACTATCTCGCCATGACCTATTGGCCCACGCAGGGGCAACATTGTTCGTGGAATGAGAGTTCCGCCATACCCTACTGCAACGCCATCCTCGGCGCCCGCACCAATATCGACGGTTGTTTCATGACGGCCTACCTCGGCAAGGTTCCATACTATGGGATGCACGTTCCCGAGAACAGATATGCGACGGTCGTGGTCGACACGGAACGCAGGATCGGATCCGATGTCGAGTGGGATGTCTTTGGGTTCGCGGTCGGAGAGGAATGCGGACTTGCCGTACCCGCGCTCGTAAACACGGGCAAGCCGACGACATCACAGATCCTGAAATTCAATACGGCGTCCAATACGGGCGGCAGCATCGCCATGTACCATATTCCGGGTACGACGCCGGAAGCCCCGACCTTGGAATACGCGCTCGGCGGCAGGAAACCGAAACGCGAAATCCGTATCGGCGAGGATCGGCTCAGGGCATCCTATGAAAAACTCAACAGTCACAGGGGCGACAGAGTGGATATGGTGTCCCTCGGCTGTCCGCATTACGGGATGGTCGATCTCATGTTGTTGGCGAGAAAATTGGAAGGAAAAAAGGTGCGGGTTCCGTTCTGGATCATGACGATCCCTTGGCTCTTTGAGCTTGCGGAGCGGGAGGGCTTCAAGAAGGTCTTCGATGATGCCGGCGCGACGCTCGTATCCGGGACCTGTCCTGCGGCCATGGGCGGATGTCCGCCCGGCGTGCGCTCGCTCGCCGTGGATTCCGCGAAACAGGCGTATTACATCACGGGTTGCTATCCGGAGGAGGACAACCGATTGGATCTGTTTTACGGGACGCAGGATGACTGCATAGACGCGGCGATCACCGGCATATGGCGCGGTGAATGGAGGTAGATGTGGATAGGGGAGAGCCGATCAGGATCAGGGGAAGGAAAGAGTTTGGCGGAAAGGTTGAGGGCGAGGCGCTCGTATCGCCCCTGCCGCTCGAGGGGTTCGCGAATGTCGATCCCGTGAACGGATATACGACGGAAAGGGGCCATCCGCTGTTCAAGGTACCCTATGAGGGAAAAATATTGGTCTTTCCCGCGCCGCGCGGGTCCGGCGGATTCATGGGATACGGACGCGGGGAAAAACTGCCCGCCGCGTTTCTCCATACGGAGGGGAATACGCTCAGCGTGGCCTGCGTTATGTGCGCGCGCGTACCCGCAATGACGGATTTCGATCGAGATCCCGTCGACGTCATCGAAACCGGGGATTGGGTCGCGGTCAATGCCGACGAGGGCTATATCGACGTATTCAAAGGCGGAAAAACGGCGGAATGATCCGACCCGGAAAAGGGGCGCCGGATCGATGAACGGAGGCGACGTCATATGAAAAGCCATATCTTGGAACCCGAAAAACCTGTACCCGTCACATCCTCCTGCGAGGTACTCGTTGCGGGAGGGGGCGTCGCGGGCGTCGCCGCCGCCGTGGCCGCCGCGAGAAACGGTAAGGATGTCCTCCTGCTCGAACGGGAGTTCGCGCTCGGCGGGATGGCGACATTGGGTCTCATCACAATATATCTGCCGATCTGTGACGGCAGGGGGCGTCAGGTGATATTCGGGATCGGGGAGGAACTGTTGAAATTGTCGATCCGACACGGGGCCGAGGCAAACTATC
Source organism: Eubacteriales Family XIII. Incertae Sedis bacterium (assembly GCA_031263335.1). GTDB lineage: Bacteria > Bacillota > Clostridia > Peptostreptococcales > Anaerovoracaceae > JAISGB01. Next base: position 5,013 of record JAISGB010000082.1, on the reverse strand, counting down.
CGTCCGCATGGTTGGACGGCGGCAGTGAGGAGGAACGCGTCCTTCACCGATACTTGACGCAATTCAATCCGCACCTGTTCGCCTTGGAGATCGAACGCTTGCTCAAGGAACTCGGGGTCACCGTCCTGTACGGTACGCTCGCGTGCGGCGTCGTCCGCAAAGGAAACGCCATTGAAGCCGTGATCGTCGAGAACAAATCCGGGCGATCCGCCATCCTGCCGCAGTCCGTGATCGATTGTACGGGAGACGCGGACCTATGTCGGTTGGCGGGGGCGGAAACCGCCTTGCACGGCAACGGGAACGGTCTCGCGAGTTGGTATTATTATTCCGAGCGCGGAAAGATTGCGCTGAAAATGTTCGGACTCGCCGATGTCGTACCCGAGGACGATCCGTCGGATTCGCAGAAAGACAACTATGACGCGATCATGGTGGAGAGCTTGGACAAGAATATACGGTTCTCGGGAATCGACGGGCCGGAGCTCAGCGACGCCGTCCGCGCCGCACACGAGAAAATGTACGCGGATATCATGGAGCAACACGGCCGGGACGAGACATTTGTACCCGTAACGACGTCATCGATTCCGCTTGTCCGCATGTCGCGCCGCCTCGTGGGCGAATACACCATGGATGATACGGAAAACGACAGATATATGGCCGACAGCATCGGTATCGCGACCGACTGGAGAAAACGCGGGATGGTATATGAACTGCCGTTCCGCGCGCTTTATACGCGGAAGGTCTCGAATCTGCTCGTCGCGGGCCGAGACATCTCCGTCACCGACGCCATGTGGGATATCACGCGCGTCATACCCAACTGCGCGGTGACGGGCGAGGCGGCGGGGACGGCCGCTTCGATCGGAAACGATTTCCCCAATCTTTCCGCAACGAAACTCGGGGAGCGATTGCTTGCCCAAAATGTGAAGTTGCATCTTGATTGAAAATCCGGATCGAGTCCTTCCGCGATCCGGAGAAACGGAGGGAAAAATGGAAGAAAGCAACAGCTTCACCATACCGGTCATTCCAATCACCTTCCCGAAAAAGCCAAGGGATTACCCGATCTCCGAGCGCGAGAATCTGATGCGCGCGCTGAGCGGGAAGAAGCCGGTATGGATGCCGAGCCTATGGACGAGTTCAAGAAAGATTCCCAATGACGAGACGTGGGACCTGCCCGATTTTGGGATAGGCAAAACCACCGATTGGTTCGGCGTACAATACCAATATTCGGAGGCGCAATCGTCCGGAACGCCGATCCGGGGGATATTCTCGGAAATCGGCGAATGGAGGGACAAGATCGCGTGGCCTGATTTGGATCGGGTCGATTGGGGCAAAGACGCGGAAACATTCGTGAAGGACGAAAATTTGGCTTGCGGCGTGCGCATGTATCGAGGATTGTTTGAAACCCTCCACGCCTTTGAGGGGTTTGAACAGACCTTGGTCGATCTGATCTTGAATCCCGACGAGTGCAGGGCGTTCTTCGAGCGGATGGCGGATCACAAGATCGGCATGTTTGAACATTTCCACGCGTTCTATCATTTGGATTATGTGATCTACAATGATGATTGGGGAACCACGCGCGCGCCGTTCTTCTCGTTGGATCTGTTTAAAAAAACCCTGTTGGAACCCACAAAACGGATAGCGGACGCGATCCGTTCCAAGGGCGTCAAGCTGATCTTCCACAACTGCGGTTTGATCGACAGCTTCATTCCTTGCCTCGTTGAGGATATCGGAGCCGAAGGGTTGCATATCCAAAAGATCAACGACATCGAAGGCATCCTGCGGACGTACGGCGCGAAAACGACGGTGGACTATCGCCCCGACGAAACGATCCTATACGATCCGAATACGACGGCGGAGCGGGCGCGGGCCTGTGCGCGGGAAATGGTGGATAGGTTCGGCGCGCACACCAATCCGGGTCCGGGGATCATCTACAACGCCTATGCCGTCAACGAGGAGCTGTTCTACGCCTTTGACGATGAGGTGTATCGGTACAGCTTGGAAAAATACAGGGGATTGTAGGCAAGAAATGTTGCTTGCGGACGGGAGGTTGCGAAACAGGACAAACAGGCATATGATAGTAGAATAAATTGCCCGCAGTTGCTTGCCCCGAATGTGAAGTCGCGGCGCATCGAGAGGAGGGACGCGGAATGGGGATAGGCGCGTATGAGACCATTCAAATCGACGCAAACGCTTGGCGCATCGAGGATGATGTCGTCCGCATGTTTCTCTTCACGGGGACGGAGCGCGCCTTGCTCGTCGATACGGGATTCGGGAACGGCGATCCGCGATCCGCGGTGAAGCAGTTGACGGATCTGCCGATTGTCCTCGTCAATACGCACGCGGACGAGGATCATGTCGGCGGGAACGCGGCCTTTGAGACCGCCTTCATGCATCCGGCGGAGTACGCGCATTACGCCGAAAAAAACGTGGCGGGCGCGAAGCCTGCGCCGCTTTGGGAGGGCGATGTCGTCGATTTGGGCGGCGGGATCGCGTTTGAGGCGATCTTGGTCCCCGGCCATACGCCCGGGAGCATCTGTCTGCTTGACCGCGCCCGCAGAATACTCGTCGCCGGCGACACCGTCTCGAAGACGGCCGTGTTTCTGTTCGGCAATGCCCGAAACGTCCCCGCATACATCGAGAGCCTGAAGAAGCTGTCGCGGATGCGCGACGCCTTCGATACGATCTATCCTTCGCACGGGCGCTTCCCCCTGAAGCCCGACATCATCGAGGATCTGCGGACCGGCGCCGAAAAATTGATCGGCGGCGAATTGCGCGCCCGGGAACCCCCGTTTGAAATTCCCGCAAAATTATTCGTTTCGGGTAGGGTCGCGTTTTTTTATTGACGGATAAATATAGAATTTACTTCCATATTGTGATATTATATCTTTTATGAATTCTACTGTCGAAAAACGTAAGATACGCCTCTCAACGCTCGTATTCATCTGTGCTGTGGCCCTCGTGGTGTTTACTGTGGTCATCAGCAGCGTCACGTCGGTTTTCGTCACCTACAGGAGTTCCGTATCCTCGGCAAACGCCACCCTCGACTACAAGGTCGATGTCGCGGTTGAAAACATCACGCGTCGGACGACGGCGCTCAAGAACGAACTCATGATCGAGGGTACAAACGACGCCGTGCGCGACGAAAGCCTGTCCGTGGCGGAACGTTCGGCGATCTTGGATCGCGCGGTAGACCACTCCGATTACTTGGAGTTCACTGTGGCGAGGGCCGACGGGGTTACGTACAACTCGGAAGGAACGATCGATATTTCGGATCGGGAATATTTCCGGAAGGCGATGGAGGGGACGCCCTATATTTCGAGTCCCCTCATCCAACGCTTGGACAATACGATCGTATTCATGGTTGCCGCGCGGTTGGACGACGGAGCGGGCGTCATGTTTGGCGTTATTCCTCACGATATGTATCACAAGGTCGCCAATTCCATCAAGATCGGAGATACGGGTTATGTATTCATGTTGGACAAGAACGGAACCGTCATCTCGTATCCGGATGTGGACGCGATCGGCGCGATGGCGAACTTCGAGGGACTTTCGGAGGCGGAGGGCGTGACGTCCGGCGATGCGGAATATTACAAGGCGCTTTGGGCCGTTACGCCGCAGATCATTTCGGGAGAAGCGGGCAGCGTCGAGGTTTCCGCGAACGGCGTCCGATACATGTTGGCCTATGCGCCCGTGGACGGCCCGGAGGAATGGTCCGTCGCGGGCATCGTTCCCAAGTCCGAGATGTTTGCGAGCTTTCGGACCCAACTCAAAATGATGATCATCACCCTCGTCATCATGATCGCGGTCGGGCTTGTCTTGGCGCTCCGGCTTTCGCGTATGTTCGGGAGGCCGATAACGATCGTGTCGGAACGTATGCGCAAACTCGCGGACGGAGATCTGCATACGCAGGCGGAGTTTGAGGCCATCACGGCCGAATTCAGTGAGTTACGCGACAGTATGCGGCACACCACCGACTATCTGAACAATTACGTGGGCGATATCGACCATGTGCTCGGCGCGATCGCGGAAGGCGATCTGGACGTGAGCAATTCCATCACCTATGTCGGTGATTTTGCGGGAATTGAAGAATCCCTGAAACGGATACTCGAAAAGCTCGGCGGCGTCCTGCGTACGATCAGCGACTCGACGGATACGGTCTCCGTCCGATCGGAACATATATCCCGATCCGCGCAGGATCTCTCGGACGGCAGCGTGTCGACGGCTACAAGCATTGAACACCTTTCGGAGACGATTGCTGAAATCACCGGAAGCATCGAGGGTACGGTAACGGAAACCACAGAGGCGAGCAAGCTCTCCGCGCTCGCCCGAAAGACGGCGGAGGACGGCTCCGTCAAGATGCGGGCGCTGATGAACTCCATGCAGGACATCAACAAGGCCGCCGAGTCCATCGAGAAGATCAATCGCACCATCGACGACATCTCGTTCCAGACGAATATCCTTTCGCTCAATGCGGCGGTCGAAGCCGCGCGCGCCGGTGCGGCCGGCAAGGGATTTTCGGTCGTCGCCGATGAGGTGCGGAACCTCGCGGCGCGGTCTTCGCAGGCGGCGGCGGACACCTCGAATCTCATCAAGGAAGTCCTGACGGCAATCGGCGTCGGCACAAAGTCCGCAAACGAAGCATCGGAGACCTTTTCGGATATCTTGAAGCACGCCAACAGCGTGAACGACATTATGTCGGACATTTCCGAGGTATCCGCCGCACAGGCGCAACGAATCATGGAGATGAGCGCCGATGTGGCGCGCATCTCCGCCGTGGCGGAAAACGCCTCGTCGGCGTCCGTTGAGCTTGTTGAACAAGGTCGCGCCTTCGAAACGCATGCCGGCGCGCTCGCTCGCATCGTCGCAACCTTTCGCCTGAAAAGATGATTCGCCGTCGTGCGAAAAAAAGAGGTTGACAGGAGAGGCAAAGGCGTCATATAATATGAACGTTCCGCTCCAAAAGGGGCGGACGGTCGCGCGGGGCAAACGCCGCGCGGCGGGGACCTTGAAAACCGC
>JAISGB010000077.1 GCA_031263335.1 Eubacteriales Family XIII. Incertae Sedis bacterium | reverse complement strand
CCCTGCATGACGGCTATTGGAAGAAGGGCCAAAAGCAGATAGGCCCGCGTACGGGCGATGCGACGAAGTTCAAGACCTTCAAGGAGTTCCAAGACGCGGTGAAGGCGCAGTTTGCCGATTTCGTCCGCGTTCACGCGTCCGCTTCCGCAAAATGCGAGCGGGTGCATCGAGAGATATTGCCGACGCCTTTCATCTCATCCTTTATCGGCGACTGCATCAGCAGGGGGAAGGATCGTACGAACGGCGGCGCCTTCTACAACGACGGGTTCTCGCCTCGCGCCATCGGCATGGCCGATGTCGCGGATTCCTTGGCCGTCGTGAAGAAGCTCGTCTTTGAGGACGGGAAGGTCACGATGCGCGAATTGGTGGATGCCGTCGACGCCAATTGGGAAGGTTGCGAAAATCTGCTCGCGACAGTGCGGAAGGACGCGCCGAAGTACGGCAACGACATCGATTACGTCGACGAATTGGCCTACGACTTTACGCATTTCTATGCGGAGGAAACGAAGAAACATCGCGCGCTCTTTGGCGGATCCTTCCATCCGGGATTCAGCACGGTATCCGCGAACGTCCCCTACGGACGCGTCGTCGCCGCGTTGCCCACGGGCCGAAGGGACTGGACGCCGCTTGCGGACGGCGTATCGCCCTGTCACTGCGCGGACGTCGAAGGACCGACGGCCGTCGTCGTCTCATCCGCGAAGTTGGATCATCACGGCATGAGCGGCGGTTCGATCCTGAACATCAAATTCTCCCCGCAGACCGTCGTCGGCGCGCGGGGGTTGCGGAATTTTGTCGCCTTCGTCAAGGCGGCGATGGAAGCGGGCGTCTGGCACATGCAGTTCAACATCAATGATGTCGAAACCCTGTTGGACGCGCAGAAACGCCCCGAGGACTATCGGGACCTGTTGGTGCGCGTCGCGGGCTACAGCGCGCTGTTTACGGCGCTCTCGCCGCCCTTGCAGGACGACATCATCGGAAGGACGGTCCATACTTTCCATTAGCGGCAACGCGGACAGGGAGGAATGATTTCGTCTACGCAATCCGCCGGCGCGAGCGCGCCGGCGGATTATGCTTCGTTCGGATCGCCGGTTCCGGTCTTATTCGTCCCGGTCGTCGAAGGGTTCCTCGTCATCGTCGTCGTCGAGTCCCGAGATGGGGACGATGTACTCGTCCAACGGATAATCGAGGACGCCGGAGAAGTCGTAGCTGTATTCGTCGTCGTTCAGGTGTTCGGCGCGATAGAGGGAGAGGGCCTGCGCCGCGGGGAGGATGGTCTCGACGTCGTCCGACAGCTTCGTACACGTCACTTCGCTGTCAAAGCCGTACCAATTCCTGAATTTGTGGAATTCCTCGGTGTAGATCTGGCGGTTGCCCTCCGCGTCCAACATGGACGCGAGGCCGAGCAGATTCTGCCCGATGGAAGAAAGCAAGGCGTAAAATTCCGAGGCGTCCTCCGGGATATACCGCAATATATCCTCAAAATACCCCTCCGTCAATTCGGCGACGACATCCTTGTCCGCCTCCTCGAAGAGCCGGGCAAGGGTATCCAAGGAGATCTCCTCCTCATTTTCCACCAATTCCGCGTACTGTTCGAAGTAGATGAGATCCTGCGGCGAATCGATGTCGAGCAATTTCAACAGTTCATTCAATTCCATTTTCAGTCACCGTCTCTCGAAACAATATCTTCCAAATCAAAGCTCTTGAACGCCACCGTAAAACCCGTATTCCGAAAGATCCGATTGATCATCTCCACAAAATTCTCGGAGAGGTCGCTGGCGTAAAACGTATGATCCCCGGCCGGCGCGTCCGCGCAGAGATCCCGATCCCGCAACGTCCCCGTGATGCGCACGAGCGCTTCCTCGGAGGGATCGACGATGGACAGCCCGGGGTAGAGCTTCATGATGTTCGTTCGGATGAGCGGATAATGCGTGCAACCCAATACCAAGGTGTCAATGTGGTTGTACGCGATGAACTGATCCAGATAATACCGGATGGACAGATCCATGATCTCATGCCGGATGATCCCTTCTTCGATCAGCGGAACGAAGGTGGGGCAGGCATGTTCGAAGATGTTCAAGGAGGGGTTGTGTTTCAATATCTGCTCCTTGTAGACGCCGCTCCGGACGGTCGCCTTCGTGCCGATGATCCCGATGCGGTTGTCCGCGCCGCAGACGCGCGCCACCGTGCGCGCGGCCGGGCCGATGACGCCGAGAATGGGGATGTCCGGGCGTCGCGCCCGGAGATCGGCGAGACAGGTCGCGCTCACGGTATTGCAGGCGATGACGATCATCTTCACATCCTTCGCGGCCAAAAAATCCGTTATCTCGAACGCGAAGTTGCGTATCGTGCGCGTCGCCTTGGAACCGTAGGGCGTACGGGCGGTGTCCCCGAAATAGATGATCCGTTCGAGGGGCATCGCTTCCATCAGGTGGGGGATGCAGGTAAGCCCACCCAATCCCGAGTCAAAAAAACCGATTGGTCTGTTGTCCATGCAAGTCTCCGTCAACAACCGGCGAAGTTGATTATTTCGCCGATATGTGCAATAATTTTCGTGTCACAATATACGTTACTACTCAAGGGTTCAATCAAAACTACTCGACGGTCGCGATAGTTTTGATGGAGTTCGGGTTCCAATGCCTGTTTTGGCTCCCCGGAGCGTACACAGACGTACGTGAGGAAGACAA
>JAISGB010000070.1 GCA_031263335.1 Eubacteriales Family XIII. Incertae Sedis bacterium | reverse complement strand
ATCGGGCACGGCGACGGAGGTGACAGCGTTTTCGGTCATCACGGACTACGCGAAGGGCGTTAAGTATCCGCTGGCCGACTTCAACATCACGCCGGACGTGGCGATTGTCGATCCCGCGCTGGCGGAAACGATGCCGGAAAAATTGACGGCGCATACCGGAATGGACGCGATCACGCACGCGATCGAAGCCTACGTCTCCACCTTACACTGCGACTACACGGATCCGTTGGCGCTGCACGCGATCAAAATGGTCAGCGAATATCTGATTCCTTCCTACAAGGGCGACATGAGCGCGCGGGCGCGCATGCACAACGCGCAGTGCCTGGCGGGCATGGCGTTTTCCAACGCGCTGCTCGGGATCGTGCATTCGATGGCGCACAAGACCGGCGCCGCGTATTCCGGCGGACACATCGTCCACGGCTGCGCCAATGCCATGTACCTGCCGAAGGTGATTAAGTACAACGCGAAGGATGCGGGCGCCGCGCAGCGGTACGCGGAAATTGCCAAGTTTATTTATTTAGAAGGCGACACGACGGACGCCTTGGTCGACGCGCTGATCAACCACATCAAATCGATGAACAATGCGCTGAATATCCCGACCTGCATCCGGGATTACGAGGGCGGTATCATCGACGAGAAGGAATTTCTTGAGAAACTTCCTTCGGTCGCGGAATTGGCCGTCGGCGACGCCTGCACCGGCTCCAACCCGAGAAGCATCACGCCGGCCGAGATGGAGAAATTGCTCACCTGCTGCTTCTACGACACGGAGGTGGATTTCTGAGGATAAGCGCAAAGGAAGAATCTGATGAGATACGACATCGGCATTGATTTGGGCGGTACAAACATCGTCGTCGGCTTAGTGGACGATGGCGGACGCATTGCGGGTAAAGTCAGCAAACCGACCGATGCGGGCCGGGAACCCAAGCATGTCATCAGGGACATGGCCGAGCTTGTCGCCTTGGCGGCGGAACGGTCGGGCGTATCCATGGATGCCGTCGGGAGCGTCGGCGTCGGCGTCCCCGGCTTGGCAAACAGCGAGACGGGCGTCGTGGGGTTCGCGTCGAACCTGTATTGGCACGCTGTGCCGTTGGCGCGGTTGCTGTCGGATGCGGTGGGCAAGCCCGCCTATATCGGCAACGACGCCAATGCCGCGGCCTACGGAGAATATGTGGCGGGCGCCGCCAAGAGCAACGGCAGTTGCGTCGCCATTACGCTCGGTACGGGCATCGGCGGCGGCATGGTGAACGAAGGCAGGATATTCACGGGCTTCAACTTTGCGGGCATGGAGATCGGACACATGGTGATCCGCCGCGGCGGCCGGCCTTGTCCCTGCGGGCGGCTCGGATGTTGGGAACGCTACGCAAGCGCCACGGGACTCATCATCACGACGCGCGAGCGAATGGAAGAGAATCGGCGTTCGAAGCTGTGGGAACTCGTGGAAGGCGATCTCGATCGCGTCGAGGGCAGGACGGCCTTTGATGGACTGCGTGCGGATGACGAGACGGCGAAGATCATCGTCGAAACCTACTTGGATGAATTGGCCTGTGGCGTCATCAACCTCATCAACGTCCTGCAGCCCGACATCCTGTGCGTTGGCGGCGGCATATCCAACGAGGGCGACATCTTGATCGTTCCGCTGCGCGCGCGCGTCATGAAGGAAGTCTATTCGAGGGACAGCGACAGGAATACGCGAATCGTTCAGGCCAAACTCGGCAACGACGCCGGCATCATCGGCGCCGCCCACTTATATAAGGTACAGAAGGAGGAAACCAAAGCATGAGGACAATCGTTGGAATCGATGTCGGCACGTCCGGCACAAAGACGGCCTTGTTTACGCAGAGCGGCGAGTGCATCGCCTCGTACACGGGCGAATATCCGATGTATCAGCCGCACAACGGTTGGGCGGAGCAGGACCCGCGCGATTGGTGGAACGCCACGACGCGCGGTCTGAACATCGTGATCGAGGAAGCGCGCAAACAGGACAGCAGCCTTGAAATCGCGGGTGTGGGGCTGTCGGGTCAGATGCACGGCCTCGTCATGCTCGACAAGGAAGGCAAGGTGCTCAGACCGTCCATTATCTGGTGCGATCAGCGCACGGAGAAGGAAGTGGCGCAGATGGACAGTCTCATCGGGCGCGAAAGGCTCATCCGCATCACGGCCAATCCCGCAATGACGGGATTTACGGCGGCAAAGATCCTGTGGGTGCGAAACAACGAGCCGGAAATCTACGAGCGATGCGCGCACATCCTGTTGCCGAAGGATTATATTCGATACAAGCTCACGGGCGAGTTCGCTACGGAGGTCAGCGACGCCTCCGGTATGCAGCTGATGGATGTACCGTCACGCGATTGGTCGGACGAAATTCTCGGGCTTCTCGACATCGACCGGAGCTTGCTCGCGAAGATGTACGAATCGCCGGACGTCACGGGTCGCGTACACCGGCGCGCCGCGGACGCGACGGAGCTGCCGGAAGGTACGGTCGTCGTCGGCGGGGCAGGGGACAATCCCGCGGCTGCCGTCGGTACGGGCGTCGTCAGTGAGGGCGTGGCTTTCACGACGATTGGTTCCTCGGCTGTCGTCTACGCCGTCTCCGATACGGTGAAGATCGATATGCAGGGACGCGTACACGCGCTTTGCGCGAGCGCGCCCGGCAAGTGGACGGTCATGAGCTGCACGCAGGGCGCGGGCATCTCGCTCAAATGGCTGCGCGATACCTGCTGCCTTCCGGAGGTGCTGGAATCCGAAAAGGAGGACGTCGATCCCTATATCGTCATGGACAGGCTTGCGGCGGAGATTCCCCCGGGCGCCGAACGGCTCCTGTTTCTGCCCTATATGATGGGAGAACGCAGCCCGCATCCGGACCCCGACTGCCGCGGCGTCTTCTTCGGACTGTCCGCCATGCATGGGCGTCCGCATCTGATCCGCTCCGTCCTCGAGGGCGTGGCGTTCTCTCAGCTCGAGTGTGTTGAGGTCTTTCGGGAGATGGGCGTGCCCGTGGACGACATGGTCATTACGGGCGGCGGTTCCAAGAGCAAACTGTGGTCTCAGATGTTGGCCGACCTCTACGGGTGCCCCGTCAGCGGCATGCAGTCGGACGAGGGCGCCGCGTTGGGCGCCGCGCTGCTCGCGGCGGTGGGCGCCGGGATGTATCCCACGGTGCAGGACGCCTGCGCCGCCGTCATCAAGCGCGGCCGTACGCTTGCGCCGGACGCGGGGAAGAAGACCGCCTACGCGCCGTTCTTTGCGTTATACAAAAAACTGTATC
>JAISGB010000090.1 GCA_031263335.1 Eubacteriales Family XIII. Incertae Sedis bacterium | reverse complement strand
GATCGGGGTTCACATGGGCGATCTTTCCTTCAAGGTATATACCGATGTGAAATGGGTCTCCTTTATCCTGCGCCAGATCATCAACAACTCCGTGAAGTACGGCGGTGAAAACATCGAGTTCTTCGCCGTCCCGCGCGAGGGCGGCGTTTCCCTCATGGTGCGGGACGACGGCATCGGGATTCCCGAAGCGGACCTCAAACGGGTCTTTGAAAAGAGTTTTACGGGCGAAAACGGGCGTCTCTACGGACGCTCCACGGGATTGGGCCTGTATCTGTGCCGGAAACTGTGTACGAAGCTCGGCTTGTCGATCTCCGCTTCTTCCCGCTCCGGGGAAGGGGTGACCGCGGAGATCGTGTTCCCGAAGCGCGCGTGGGATTGACTCCCCCTCCCTATGCTTACAGCATTGTAAGGTTCGCGAAAGGTACTTCTATGGTTTCCGTATTAGGCGCGAACTATAATTGACCATAGCCGGACATCGGAAGAGGTCGAGTTTCGACGCGGATGTACGCTAAGCGGAACCCCGTTTGCGAGCGGGAATTGACGGAAAGGCATTTACAACAGGTTCGCCGATGGGGTTCCCCCAATCACGGTGGAGAAAATGAGGGAAATATTATGTCTGCGATATTACAAGCGCATCATGTTGAAAAATATTACGGGAACAGGAACAATCTGACGAAGGCGTTGGACGGCATCAGTTTCGATGTCGACGCCGGGGAATTCATGGGCGTGATGGGCGCGTCGGGCAGCGGAAAGACCACCTTGCTCAACTGTATTTCCACGATCGATACCGCCACATCGGGCCAAATTCTCATCGGCGGCGTGGACGTCACGGCCATGCACGCCAAGGCGCTTGCCAAGTTCCGGCGCGAGGAGTTAGGGTTTATATTCCAGGATTTCAATTTATTGGACACGCTGACGGCGTACGAGAACATCGCGTTGGCGTTGACCATCTTGGACACGCCGCACCGGGAGATCGACAGGCGGACACAGGACGCCGCCCGGATATTGGGCATTTCCGACGTGCTGAAGAAATACCCCTATCAGATGTCCGGCGGCCAGAGACAACGGGTCGCGAGCGCGCGCGCCATCGTGACGGAACCGTCGCTCGTGCTTGCCGACGAGCCTACGGGCGCGTTGGATTCCAAATCCGCGCGGATGTTGCTCGAACGTTTCGAGCATTTGGTCGAACAGCGCAACGCCACCATTCTCATGGTGACCCATGACGCGTTCTCGGCCAGTTACTGCAATCGGATCCTGTTCATACGCGACGGCAAGCTGTTCCATGAGTTGGTGCGCGGCGGCGCGTCCCGAAAGCAGTTCTTCGATCGGATCATCGAGGTGATCAGCCTGCTCGGAGGTGACGCAAATGACATCATTTAAGTTGGCGTTGCGCAATGTGAAGAAGAGCTTTCGCGACTATGCCATCTATTTCCTGACGCTGACCTTCGGCGTGTGCATCTTCTTCGTCTTCAATTCCATCGAAAGCCAACAGGCGATCATGGATCTGACGAACGGGCAGATGGGGATCCTGCGCCTGTTGAACAATGTCATGACCACATTCTCCGTGTTTGTCTCCGTGATCCTCGGCGCCCTGATCCTCTACGCGAATCGCTTTCTGATCAGGCGCCGCAAGAAGGAGTTCGGCATCTATATGACGCTCGGCATGGAGAAGGGGGCAATGTCGCGCATCTTGGTGTCGGAAACCATTCTCGTCGGGTTGATCTCACTCGGCGTCGGGACGGCGATGGGCGTCCTGCTTTCCCAAGGGATGGCGTTGGTCACGGCCGGGCTGCTCGGCGCGGAGATCGGGCATTTTGAGTTCATATTTTCCTCCGCCGCGATGTGGAAAACGGTCATCTGCTTCGGCGCGGTTTTTTTGCTGACCTTGATCTTCAACGTGTTCATGGTGCAAAAGCAGAACCTGATCGATCTGATCTATGCCGACCGCAAGAATGAGACGTTCAAGACGCCGAAGCTCTTCCTGTCGGTGTTTCTCTTCATCGTCGCGGCCGTTCTGCTCGGGGGCGCGTATTTCTTGGTTTCGGGCGACGGCGTGTTCGGGGTGCAAACCCTCGGCGTCGCGATCGTCTTGGGCGTTGTCGGCACCTTTCTGTTCTTCTTCTCGCTGTCCGGGTTCTTCCTGAAGCTGTTGCAACAGAACAAGCGAGTGTATTTGAAGGGACTCAATATGTTCGTGTTGCGGCAGATCAACAGCAAGATCAACACGACCTATATATCCATGACCATGGTCTGCCTGATGCTCTTCATCTCGATCTCCACGCTGTCCTCCGGCATCGGAGTTGCGAAGGGGCTTGCCGAGTCCATGGAAAAAAACATCCCCTTTGACGCGGGGTTCCTCGTGAACGCGGGGTTTACGAAGGACGGCGAGACCGTGCGGGATTATCCGGGGGTTGACCTGATCCGCGCCGCGAAGGAGGGCGGGGCGGACTTGTCCGGTTTCGCGAAGACGTATTGGACGACGCGCTATTACAAGGCGGACGGGAACGCGGATATGGATCGGGAACTCTCGGATATGGGGCCTCGGTTCATGAAACTGTCGGATTTCAACACGATACTGAAAAACAGGGGCGTCGACCCCATCGCCTTGGCGCCGGGGCAATTTGCGATTGACTCCGGTTTTGATAATGAGGCGTACGTGGAAAAGCTTACCGCGCTCGCGGGGCGCGCCCCGACGATCCGGGTCGGCGGCGAGAAACTCAAGACGGACGCGTCCCTCCTGTTTCAATACGCGCTGTACGTCACGCAGAATTCGGGCATGTCGCCGACCCTCATCGTGCCGGACGCCTTGCTCGACGGCGCGCGTCCCGCAGCCGACGTCCTTCACATCATCTATAAGGGGGAAGGGCGCGAATACGATACGCAATGCCGCGAAGCCCTGAAGGGCCTCCCATTGCCCTCCGGGGTCGAGAGATCGTTGGAGACGGGCGCGAGCGTTCGGGAAACGAGCAGTACGGCGACCACAACCATCGCCTATCTCGCCATATATCTGGGCATCGTGTTCCTGATCACCTCCGCCGCCATACTCGCCATCTCGCAATTGTCGGAGACGAGCGACAACATCAGCCGATATGGGTTGCTCCGCAAGATCGGCACGGATGAGCGGATGATTCATCGGGCGTTGTTCACGCAGATACTGATCTTTTTCGGCGTACCGTTGGCGCTCGCCTTGGTACACGCCGTCGTGGGCATCTCCATGGTGAATCGGGTCACAGGCATGTTGGGAACGGGCAGTATACTCGCCGGCAGCCTGTTCATGGCGCTGATCATGCTGATCGTCTACGGCGGGTATTTCTTCGCGACCTATTTGGGCAGTAAGAATATGCTCGACAGGGAGTATGCGCGGATCGAATGAATCATGCAATCATATCTTCCGACGGATAAAAAAGAAATGCCCTCTCGTGGAGGGATCTTTTGAGACGGGGGATTGTCCGTTTAAATGTTTGGGATTCGCCGAGGGAAAGAGTCACGGCGAATCCCAATTGTTTTTTGGCTCCCTGTTGTTATACGGCCAGTACGTTGATGGCGCGCATCTTGTTGCTGTCCTTGGGATCCGGCTCCGTTTCGAATGTGACCTTCTGTCCTTCGGCAAGGGTCTTGAACCCATCGCCCACGATGGAGGAGAAATGCACAAACACATCGTCTCCGCCGTCGTCATCGGATATGAAGCCATATCCCTTCTCAGAATTAAACCATTTCACAGTCCCGTTACTCAATTCAATACCTCCAAATAATTACCGGCCGGTACCGACGCCTGATGTGAAAATCGCATGTCCCGTAAACCATCCTACACAGCAATGACATACAAGACATGCGAGGTCATGTGGCATCAATACAAAGTACAGCTTATTATTACACGCGAATGGGCGGTTGTCAATCGGTTTGTTTGAAAATATTACAAAAATATTACACGACGGATCGAAGCAGTCGCAGGAGCAGCGCCGCGATCCCCTCGCAGTCCCCGAAACGAAAGATGGGCGTACCCGCCGGTACGCGGCACGCGGGGTCGTCGCTGACGACGGCGATGAGCGTGGACGGGTCGCTGTCGGGCTCCTTGATATGGCGCAACATCTCGATCTTGGGCCATGCGGATCGCTTATAGCCCTCCAAAAGAATGAGATCCGCCTCGGGGAAATACGCCATCAACGCGCGTTCGTCCGCCTTGCTTCGTTTCACCAACATGAAGTTGCTGTCGTCCGTAATGACGGCGCCGACGGCGCCGACGTGAAAGAACCGATAGGTGTCGGTACCCGGAACGTCCGGGTCCAAATCGTGGCCGTGGTGCTTGATGACGGCGGTTTGGACGCCCGCCTCCGCGAGAAGCGGAAGGAGTCGCTCGATACAGGTGGTCTTGCCGCTGTTTTTTCTGCCGCTGACGGCGACGACGAAGGGTTTCTTCATGATGCCTCTCATATCCTCGGTGAACCGGCGTACATTGGACGGAACCCCGACTGTGGGGCGGGACGCCGCAAGAAGATTATGGCACGTTTCTCCGCGAGAATCAACCTGCGCGCAAAAATGCGATCGGGCGGTAAGTTTCACGGCTCGTCTGCGTTGCGGGGCGGCCCGGAGGCAAATGTGGTATAATTGCCTTGTGCCGCGCGTCCGTTCGGGGCGGTGCGGCGCGGATCGCCGGCAGTTGGCGCCGAGGACGACGGGTTTGGTTTACGGAGGGAAAGAGATGGATAACACGGCCTTATATAAATTGTCGTACGGCTTGTATGTGGCGGGGGTGAAGACGCCGGACGGATACGGCGGTTGCATCGTCGACGCGGTGGCGCAGGTGTCCGCGGGCGAACGGCCGATCATCGCGATCGGCAGCATGAAGAACAACTACACGAACGAGCGCTTCAAGGCGGAGCGGGAGCTTACGCTCTCCGTCCTCGCGGATGATGTGGATCCCTTTGTCGTCGCGAATTTCGGGTTTCGGTCCGCGCGAAACGCGGACAAGTGGGCGGACGCGCCGCATACCGTCAAGAACGGTCTGCCGGTCTTGGACGGCGCGGTATCCTATGTGCGTCTGCGTTTGTACGAACTGAAGGAACTCGCCACACATACGCTCTTTCTCTGTGATGTGGAGGACGCGTGGACCGGTGAGAACGAACATCGTCCGCTGATCTACGGGGATTACCAACGGGACATGAAGGACGCCGCGATGGCGGCCTTCCAAAAGTATAAGGCGGATCGGGGATGAGCGCGACGAACACCGCGCGTCCGGTCGGGCGCGCGGCGCGGGAGGGATCGCGGGCGAACGGAAGGGCGCGTCGCTATTTCTCGTCGTTCAGCGCGTCGTCGACCGCCTCAAGGAACTGCCCGTGGGCGATGGTGGCGCCCGTCACCGCATCCACATCTTGCGACGATTGGGTCTCCACCAACGCGTCCGCGTATTGTTGCATGGCGCGGACCGCCAATTGCGCCTTGTCGTAGAAATCCCGGTTGGAGATCTCTCCGTTCACCTTCCCGTATTCTTCATCCTTTACGCTGCCGTCCTTCTGCCACGTGACGAAGCCGCAGTCCGTGATCGTCCCGTCTTTCACGGTGATGGTCACTTCACCGTAGGCGCCGTCGTCGTCCTCGCTGCTGACGCCGATGTATACGCCGTCCTCCAAAGCCGTCACGTCTGTGTCCGCGCCGCCGCAACCGCCGGCAAACGCCGGAAGCGCAATCGCAAGCAAGGCCGCCGCGATCTTGATCCCCGGCGCCGCCTTGCGGGCCGCGCGCCTTTGCTCCTTCGTCCTGTTCTGTCTCTTCGCGTTCATGTCACTCTCCCTCTTGTCCCTTTCCGCTTTCGTTCACGACGATCCGCGCGATGCGACCGTGTTCCAAGATCACGGTTCTCTGAGCTTCCTGCGCCACCTCCGGGTCGTGGGTGACGACGACGATGGTGATCCCCTCCTCATGCAGCTTTCTGAAGATATCGAGGACGATCTCTTCGTTGGCCTCATCCAAGTTCCCCGTGGGTTCGTCCGCAAGGACCAACATGGGGTAGTTGATCAGGGCGCGCGCGATGCAGACCCGCTGTTGCTCCCCGCCGGAAAGTTGGCTCGGCAGATGCTTCGCCCGCGCCAAAAGGCCGACCCGATCCAAGGCTTGCAGGGCTTCCTTTTCGTCGGGCATACTGTGGTAATACTGGGCGACCATCACGTTTTCCAGCGCCGTCAGATAGTTGATCAGGTGAAACTGTTGGAAGATCAGGCCGATCTTGTCCCTGCGGATCGACGTCAGGTTTCGCGCGCTTTCCGTGGAAATATCGATGCCGTCGAGCAGGACCGTCCCCTCGGAAGGCTTATCCATGCAACCGATGATGTTCATCATCGTGGTCTTGCCCGAGCCGGACGGCCCCATGACGGCGAGCCATTCGCCTTGTTCGACCGTCATGTCCACATTTCGCAACGCGTTGACGTTGCCGTAGATCTTCGATATGCCTCTTATTTCCAACAGACTCATGCCAATGCCTCTTTCCGCTCCGAATATCATTTATCGTAACTTAAGTTTTGAATTCGCCCGCTGCGCCGCCGTTCGGTTTCCGGTCGTCTCATTCCCCGCGCAACACGATGGCCGGATCCACATCGGTCGCGCTTCTGACGGGGATCATACAGGCCAAACCCGTGATGAGGACGGACGCGATGAGGGTGACGGGCGCCAACGCCGCCTGAAAATGGACGGAACGGCTGAACACATTGACGCCGATGAGTTGGGCGAAGCCGAACCCGAGGATCACGCCGAGGACGCCGCCCAAGCAACCCAAGAGCAGCCCCTCCCCCATGAATTCCAAGATGATGTTCCTGTTCGGCGCGCCCAAGGCTTTTTTCAGCCCGATTTCCTTGCGTCGCTCCGCGACCACCGCCATCATCGTGGTGGCGACGCAGATCATCGTCAAGAGCAACACGACCGCCGTCACGAGAAATACCAATGCCTGCAGTTTTGTCAGGACCGTCCCCTCCGAACGGGTCACGCGCGTGACCAACCGCGGCGCGACATCGGGTACGCGTTCCGTCACCGAGGCGGCGATGTCCTCAAGTTCCGTCTGCGGCGCGGAGATGCTGCATTCCACCACGTCGTACGCCCCGCTCTCGCCCATGGCCGCGACGAAGTCCGCCATGGACATGAAGATGAACGCTTCCTCCGTCCCCCCGGTCTGCACGACGCCCGAAACGCGAAACTCCCGGCTGAAGCTTTCCCCGTTTCCGTCCGTCCCCGTCATGGTGAATGTGTTTCCGGGAAGCAGGCGGATCGTGTCGGCCACCTCTTGGCCGATGAGTACGCTCCCGTCCGTCTCCGGCCAGTCCCCGGACACGAACCAATACGGGCTGGCCTTGCGCGCTTCTTCGAGCTCCGTCCCCGCCGCCATGAAGGGCTGCTCGTTGATCTTCACCGTTTCATAGCGGTAAGGCGCGATCCCGACGACTTCGTCTGAGGGGATGAGGGACACGGCCGCCTCCGCGGACGTCTCGGAGAGGGCTTCCTCCCCGCTCGCGGGTACCAAGATGAAGTTCGCGCCGTAGGAGCGGAATTCCTGTCCCATCTGACGCGGGATGTCATAGTAGATGGTGACGAGTCCGGAGAGAATGGTCGCCCCGACAGCCACGGCCAACAGGGCGACGAACATCCGGGATCGCCGACGGATCAGCGAACTCGCGATCATCTTGAAGTACATGCTTCGTTTCGTCATACAGCGCTCCGTCTTCATAGCAACATACAATAATAATATAACAAAATCGATTCAACGGTCGCGATAGTTTTGCGTATTGCGGTTCCGGAATACGCAACGCATCGGATGCGGCCCGCTATGCGCGCGGCGAACAGCGTGATCGTTGAGTCGTTACCTTACCTGCCGTGCAGGACTTCCGCGGGGCGCAACGACAGCAACAGCCGTATCGACGGGATGCTGCCCGCCAAGGTCACGAGGAACACGAGGATCGCGACCAACGGGATGACCATGGGTTTGATGTTGATCGCCGCGTCAAACACGGTCTGTCCGATGATCTGCGCGAAACCCAAGCCGACGAAGTAGCCGATCACGCCGCCGATCACGCCCGTGATAAGTATCTCCGTCAGCACCAACCACGAGATGGGCGCGTTGTTGGCGCCGAGCGCCTTCAACAGCCCGATCTCGCGGCTTCGTTCCATGACGCTCGCCGTAACCAAGTTCGATATGCCCAAGGCCGCGCCCGCGAGGCTCAGCACGGTGATCAGCAACATGAGCAACTGCGTCTTTTCCAAGATCGCCCCTTCGGATTCCGCCACCTGCCGAATGGGCTTGGCCACGGAATCGGTCAGGACTTCTTCGATCTGATAGCAGATGGCGCTCACATAGGCCGTGCAATACCAAGTCTCCCAGTCCTTCACGGAAAGGCTGTTCGGGTTTTGCGCCGCGCGACGGGAGAGTTCGTTGTCCGGCGTCGTCAACGCGCTGACCTCCACGCCGGTGACCAAGCCCGCCCGGCCCGCCATCTCCTGCGCGATGGGCAGTGGTACATAGACGCGTTCGTCCTCCTCGCTGCCGGCGTCGAATATGCCCTTGACCGTCAGATTCCGCTCCTTGTCGCCGAGGCTTACGGAGAGGCGGTCGCCCACGGAGAGTCCGGCTCTGTCCGCAAGCAGACGGCCCACCATGGCGGCGTCCGTATCGCCGTCGGAGAGCCATTCGCCGTCCACCGTCCACCAACTCTTCATATTGCGTATACCCGTGTCCAAGGATTCCCCCGTGGGGAGTTCCAACCGGTTCGCGAACCAAGTTCCCACGAGACGGATCGCGTCCTCCGATTCGGGCATACGGATCTTCGCGTCCAAGTAGGGGGCAAAGTCCACGATGTTGAACGCCCAGAAGATCGTCTTCAGCCGCCCCATTTCCGATTCCTGCAGATACCGATCCGAGACGCCGGAACCCTCGTCGACGCCGTAGAGATCGTCGAGCAGGGACGCTTCCTTGGGGATCACGTTGATGTTGGCCCCGTAGGTCTTCAATTCCCGGTTCACCTTATCGCCCACGTCGAGCATGACGTTCAGCATGGCCGTGGCCAAGGACGCCCCCAATGCGATCGTGAAGGCGATCATCAACATCTTCCCTTTTTGCCGAAACAGCGCGCCGTTTACCAATCGCCAAAACATCGATTCCGCTCCATTCATTCAAACCGCGATTGTTCGTTTTCCAGATCCTGCGTCAGGACGACCATGTCGCCGTCCGCGACCGTGTAGGCCAAGGGGACGGGGTTGCATCCCCCCTTGAAGCCGATGGTCGATTTGTTCATGACCACGTCGCAGAGTTTGCATATCACCTCGTCGTCCCGCTCATAGTAGCCCGTGGCGCCGCAGATGTCACAGGCGTCCAAGCCGACGCCCCAGGCGGACGCGTTCTTCTTGATCACGATGAAGCGTATTTCGACCTGTTCGGAGGACATATAGGCAAAACGATGAAGATGTCCGTCCTCGACGTTCTCGATCGGGATGGTGATGCGCCCGCCCTCTATGGTCATGGGTTCCGCCGGCGAAAGCGTCACTTCCCGTTCGTCATAGGCTTTTACCGCCGTCAGGGTGACGACGGACAGGACGTAGCAGACGAGAATGAGCGCGCTGAGGCGGCGGGTCCGTCGGGCCGTCGCCCGGATCTTCCGATATTGGGCGGGATTTGCCCCATCCCCCTGCGGGCGGAAGTTCTTTGCCCACAGCAGGAAGGGCAACGGCAACGTGATCGCCATGATGAGGTACAGGAAATAGTCGCTGTGATTGACCGTCTCCATCACGAACCGGAAGACGCCCTTCGACATGGGGATGATCCGCCGCGCGAGGAGAAACTGCACGATGGTGGAGAACCAATCCGTGACGTTGATCGCGAGTCCCGCCGTCAGAAGGACGCGCAACAATCGATCGGGTACGCCGTCCCGCGTCTTGAAGAGCGCCAAGGCCGCAAGCAGGACGATCAGGAGGCCGGCCAAATAGCCGATGGACTTGAACAGGAAATCCGTGCTGAAGATGCTTTCGCCCGCAAGCAGGAATTGCGTGGGATAGAGCAGGATGGTGGGCAGACAGTAGATCGGCAGGATCGCGATGAGCAGGGAGGACGATATCCCGCGCGCGCGCCGCGCCCGCCCGCGCAAGGCGCCCCACGACAGCGCGATGCATACGAGCGCGGCGAGGATCGCCGGGGACAGGATGCCGATGTTCAGGAATTCCCGATTGATCCATGTCGTTTCATGGATCAGGCAAGCCAAGACCGACGCGATAATCACGCCGGTCAAAATGCTTGCCCATATCCGCCGATAGCCCGTCCCGTTGCCGTCCCTGCATACGGCCATGAGGATCAGCGCGAGGAGAATTGCGGGATTCAGCGCATGTTCTGTTGTCTGTATGAGATACTGTAACAGTGGCTCACCACTCCCTCGGTACGAAATCGAATTGCCATTCGGCCACCAACGGCTCCGTCCAGAAGCGTCCCTCTACGCCGGTGGTCTTGTCCACATGCAACAGATAGCCTTGGGACTCGGGGTTTTTGATGGAGAACTTGACGTCATATGTGCCGGCCTTGCCGCCGAGGCTGATGTTCGCGCCGTAGTGGGGGCCGTCGCTGGCGCTCATGGGCATGAACGTACCCTCCGCGGCGATGTTGCCGTCCGCGTCCGTGATCTCATAATCGACCGTCAGCCAAGGCACGAAGTCGCCCACGCCGTAACCGAGATCGTTCTCAAGCGCGGAGATGTCCGCCTCGATATGGAAGTCCGATTCGGCCGCAGCCAAGCTGCCGCCCGCCGGCTCCATGTCCACGGGTTGGAAGTAGACGCCCGCCACATTGAGGGGGCCGACCTCGATGTCGTCGCCGATGGGGAATTCCTCAAAGCCCGCCGCGCCGCCGGGACCCACATCCTCGGTGTCCTCCGCGTCGTCGCCCGTATCCGCCGCGCCGGCATCCGAGGAATCGCCGGAATCGCCGGAGTCTTCGGAATTGCCGCAGGCCGCGAAGCCGAACATCGCGATCAGGACCGCCAAGAGAAGCGCCAATATTTTCTTGCTTGTCATTCTGTTTGTCCTCCTATCATAACTGTGTGCTAACCGATATTTGAAAGATCCCTTCGCGATGGAGACGAGACGCGTACGGCTCGGACGCCCGCGCGAGCGGATCATTTTCAACAAAACCGCAACGTCAGGATGTCTTGCCCGCGCCGTCCTTCCCCGGCGGATCACCGACGGTCGCGCGCAACCGCCGCCCCTTGCGTATCTGTATCACGAAGGTGAGCGCCGTGACGACGAGCAGGATGATCTGAGGAATGAGCGTTTCAGCCGTCGGATAGATGCCCAAGATGTCCACGGTCCCGACCCCCGGCAAGGAGGTGACGCCGATCACATTGCCTTCCTGCAACTCCTTGATGCCCGATCCGAGGAACGAGATGCACATGACCGCAAGCAGGATACTGGTGCCGAGGAAGAAGGGTTTCAGCGGCAGACGGAAGCTGAGGACGCGGATCAGGATGTAGATGACCACCAGTACCACGCAACCGACGCCCAAGCCCAACCAGATCATGTTGGCGTAACTGTCCGTCCCGGCCAAGAGGGCTTGGTAAAAGAGGATGGTTTCGGCGCCTTCCCGGAATACGGCCAAGAACGCCGCGAACGACAGGGAGAACACGCTGCCCCGCGTGATGGACGTCTCGACCATCCCTTCGATATAGCGCATCCATACGGAAGCCTCGGCTTTTGAGACCATCCAATTGCTTACATAGAACAGCACCGCCACCGCCACCAACATGGTGGCGCCCTCGATGATCTCCTGATTTTCTCCCGCGTTTGCGCCGGCCAAGGCGTTGAGGACAAACGCCATCGCGACGCTGAGCGCCAAGGCGATGAGGGAACCGATGTAGACGGCCCTTGTATGCCCCTTGTTCCCGCTCTTTACGAGGTAGGCGACGATCGCGCCCACCACGATGATGGCCTCGAAGCCTTCCCGCGTGATGATGAGCAGTGACGCGATAAAGGTTCCCGCCGCGCTCTCGTCGGAGCCGTCCAAGGAATTGGCGTCCTCGCGCAGATAGCGGATCAGGTTGTCCAAGGATTCCCGAACCGCCGCCTCATCGTTGGAGGTCATGGCCTTTTTCGCGAAGCTGAACTCGTATTCCACCTGTGCGGCGCGTTCCCCGGAGATATAGGCCATGACGGTTTTCTCATAACCCAATTTCTCATAATATCCGAAGTAGGCCTCGTCCACCTTTTTCTTCCCGCCCTCGATATCCCCGGACGCAAAGATGTCATATGATTCGTTCAAGACCGCTTCCATGTCGTCCACGACCTCATTCCACGTCTCGTACGCGGCGGAGCTTTGGATCGGGAAAAGACATATGACGGCCAACATCAGCGTGATCGCGACCACAATTTTTTTTCGCAACCGAAGATCCCTCCTGTTCCGACGCCCCGATCGTCCCCGTCCGATTTTGATCTTGCCGCGACGGGTTCTCCGCCTTGCCTGTGGGGCGGTTTGTCGGTTAGCGCGCGTTACCTTTTGTAACAGGTTAGCACGATCTAATTTTTCTGTCAAGAGGAATAACCGTATTTATTTACGTATTTATTTTGAAGTTACTACTCAAGGGTTCAATCAAAACTACTCGACGGTCGCGATAGTTTTGATGGAGTTCGGGTTCCAATGCCTGTTTTGGCTCCCCGGAGCGTACACAGACGTACGTGAGGAAGA
>JAISGB010000010.1 GCA_031263335.1 Eubacteriales Family XIII. Incertae Sedis bacterium | reverse complement strand
GATGGGCAGATACTTTCCGGGCGTACCCGTAAACGCCTCCGCTACGCTGAACGGTTGGGACAGGAACCGCTGGATCTTTCTCGCCCGGTTCACGATGAGTTTGTCGGAATCGGACAGTTCGTCCATGCCGAGGATGGCGATGATGTCCTGCAGGTCCTTGTACCGTTGCAACACCTCCTGCACCTCGCGCGCCGTGTTGTAGTGCTCCTCGCCGAGGATGAGGGGATCCATGATCCTTGAGGTGGACGCCAACGGATCCACGGCGGGGTAGATGCCGAGTTCCGTGATGGCGCGGGACAGCACCGTCGTCGCGTCCAAATGCGCGAAGGTGGTGGCCGGCGCGGGATCCGTCAGGTCGTCGGCCGGCACGTAGATGGCTTGGACCGACGTGATGGAACCCTTCTTTGTGGACGTGATGCGTTCCTGCAACGCGCCCATCTCCGTGGCAAGGGTGGGCTGGTATCCCACCGAGGAGGGTACGCGTCCCAACAGGGCGGACACTTCCGACCCCGCCTGCGTGAATCGGAATATGTTGTCGATGAACAGCAGGACGTCCTGCCCTTCCTCATCCCTGAAATATTCCGCCATGGTGAGTCCCGTGAGCGCCACCCTCATGCGCGCGCCGGGCGGCTCGTTCATCTGCCCGAATACCATGGCCGTCTTTTCCATAACGCCGGATTCGATCATCTCGTAATAGAGATCGTTCCCCTCCCGCGTGCGTTCCCCGACGCCTGCGAACACGGAAGTGCCGCCGTGTTCCTTGGCGATATTGCGGATCAGTTCTTGGATCAGGACGGTCTTGCCCACGCCGGCTCCGCCGAGCAATCCCACCTTGCCGCCTCTCGTATAGGGTGCGATCAGATCCACCACCTTGATGCCCGTCTCGAAAATCTGCGCCGTCGTATCCTGATCCTCAAAGGAGGGCGCCTCCCTGTGGATGGGCATGCGCTTGCGCGCTTTCACCGGTTCCTTGTCGTCGATGTTCTCGCCGACCACGTTGAACAGCCGACCCAACACCTCGTCTCCCACAGGTACATTGATGGGTCCGCCCGTGTCGATGGCCTCCATCCCTCGCTTCAATCCGTCCGTGGACGAGAGCGCGATGCACCGAACGACATCGTCCCCGATGTGTTGCGCCGCCTCCGCGACGATCTCCCTGTCCTCCGATCGGATGACGATGGCCGAGAGCAGTTCCGGCATCCGGTCGCCCTCAAACTTGATGTCCACCACCGGGCCGATGATCTGATGGATGATTCCTCTGTTGTTGTTCTCCTGCATATCCAATCCCTCACTTACATCAACGATCTTGATTTAAGTACATACCTTTTCGCTTCCCGGCGGTGTCTATTCCAACGCGTCCGCGCCACTGACGATCTCCGTGATCTCGCTTGTGATGGCGGCCTGCCTCGCCCTGTTGTAGAACAGGTTGAGATCGGCGATCATGCCCTGCGCATTGTCCGTCGCGCTCTCCATCGCCATCCTTCGCGCCGCGTGTTCGCAGGTGGCGGATTCGACGATGGCGCCGTAGATCATGATCTCCACGTACTTTGGTACCAAATAGTTGAACACGGCTTCGGGCGACGGTTCATATTCCACCTGCTTTTCGAGCGGCGGCACATCGGGGTCATTGCCGATCTCGAACGGAAGCAGGGGCAACGTCCGCACCCGTTGCTCCAACGAGGAGACGAAGGAGGTATAGATCAGCATTACTTCGTCCACCTTGCCCTCATCGTACAGATCGATGATGGGCTTGCTGATGTCGTGCGTCTCGATGAAGGATATATCCTCCGGGGGCCTGAGAAATTCGCCCGATATCTCATATCCCTTTCTGCGAAAATAGTCACGTCCCTTGCTGCCGATGGCGATGATGTACGGCTTCTCCGGATCCGACGCGATCTCGGCCTCGGCCTGCTTGATGATGTTGGAATTGAAACTGCCGGCCAAGCCGCGGTTGCTGGTAATGACGATATAACAAGTGGTCTTGATCTCCCGGTCGGATTTTAGGTATTTGGTCGGGACATCGTTCACATTGTTGAAGATGTCCTCGATGGATTCCGTCACGTAATGGAAGTATTCCCTCGTGTTTTCAAAGGTCGCTTTCGCTCGCCGCAACTTCGCGGCCGACACCAATTTCATGGCGTTGGTAATATGCTCGATGCTTGTGACGCTTCGAACACGGCGTTTGATGTCTTGCATGGTTCCGTTGCCGGCCACAGTTGTCTATCCTTTCAGTAGTTTTGATCTTACTTTGATCTCAATCGATTTGCTTCTTGAATTCCTCTTTATACTCCTCGATGCCCTTCTTCAGATTTGCCTCCGCCGCCTCGTCCAAGGCGCCTTTTTCCCTGATCGTCTTGCCCACGGACGGATGGATGGAATCCATATAGGGATACAGTCCCTTCTCAAAATCCGAGATGTATTCGGGAGACAGATCGTCCAAATATTTGCCGACGGCCGCGTAGAACAGCATCACCTGATGTTCCACGGACACGGGGCTGTACTGCCGTTGTTTGATCACCTCCATGAGAATGACGCCGTGATCCAAACGCTCCTTCGTCTCCTTGTCGATGTCGGAGCCGAATTGCGAGAAATTCGCCAATTCCCTGTACTGCGCCAACTCCAATTTCACGGTGCCGGAGACCTTCTTCATGGCCTTGATCTGCGCGTTGCCGCCCACGCGCGATACGGAGATGCCCGCGTTGACAGCCGGCCGTTGCCCGGAGAAGAACAGATCCGACTCCAAGAAGATCTGGCCGTCCGTGATGGAGATCACGTTGGTGGGGATATAGGCCGACACGTCGCCCGCCTGTGTCTCGATGATGGGGAGCGCCGTGATGGAACCGCCGCCCAACTCGTCCGACAGCTTCGCCGCCCGTTCGAGCAAGCGGCTGTGCAGATAGAAGATATCCCCGGGATAGGCCTCGCGGCCCGGCGGCCGGCGCAACAGCAACGACATGGCCCTGTACGCCACGGCGTGCTTGGAAAGATCGTCATAGATGATGAGGACGTGCTTGCCTTGGTACATGAAGTGTTCCGCCATCGCGCAACCGGCGTAGGGCGCGATATACTGCAAGGGCGCCACCTCGCTGGCGGTGGCGGAAACCACGATGGTGTATTTCATCGCGCCCTTGTCCTCCAATTGCTGTACCATCTGCGCCACCGTGGACTTCTTCTGCCCGATGGCGACATAGATACAGATGACGTCCTGTTCGTTTTGATTGAGTATGGTGTCCACGGCGATGGCCGTCTTGCCCGTCTGCCTGTCTCCGATGATGAGTTCCCGCTGCCCCTTGCCGATGGGAATCATCGAGTCGATGGACTTGATGCCGGTCTGGAGCGGTTGGTTGACGGATTTGCGTTGCAATACGCTCGGCGCCGGATACTCGATCGGGCGCGAATCCTTCGCCGCGATGGCGCCCTTGCCGTCCAACGGTTGGCCGAGGGAGTTGACGACGCGACCGATGAGCGCCTCGCCGACCGGGACCTCCACGACCCGTCCCGTCGGTTTGACGATATCGCCTTCCTTTATGTGGTTGTCCGCCCCCATGATGACGACGCCCACATTCTCCTCTTCGAGGTTCAAGGCCATGCCGTAGGTGTCGCCCGTGAACTCCAAGAGTTCCCCGGCCATACAGCCCGCCAAGCCGAACACGCGGGCGATGCCGTCTCCGACTTGGATCACCGTACCGAAATCGGAGACGTTCAACTCCGATTTGTAGTTCTTGATCTGCTCCCGTATGACGGCGCTTATTTCTTCCGGTTTGAGGTTCATCGATTATTCCCTTCTCAAAACAGGCAAAACGAGGTAATGTAACTACGCAACGGCCACGCTGTTTTCATTGCGCGATGCGCTCCTTCAGGCTGTCCAATCGGCCCCGTACGCTGGCGTCGATCAGCTTTCCGTCGATATAGATGCGTACACCGCCGAGCAGGGAGGCGTCCGTCTCGTTCCGCAACTTGACGCGTTTCTTCAGCAACTTCCCCGTTTCCCGCTCAAATTGACCGATCTGATCCTCGGTCAGGGCCACCGCGGACCGGATATCACCCTTTACGATGCCTTCCCTGTCGTCGGACAGCCGTCCGTACACCCGCGCGATGTCGCGTATCCGCCCGATCCTCCGCTTGTCGATCAGGACGCGGATAAAATTGAGCAATTCCCGAGAGACGATACCCGAAAAGACCTTTTCGGCCACGGCCTTCCGATCCTCGACCGACAAGGTCGGCGTCCGGAGCAGTTCAAATAACGGAGGAAACTCGCGAAGCGCCGCCTCGACGCGTTCGAGTTCCTTTCCGATCTCTCCTATTCTGCCGATATCGGAGGCCGCTTCGAAAAGCCCTTCTCCGTATACGGCGTCGACCATAAGATTTTCCATACCCTGCCTCTTGCCGGCGCGTAACAAAGGCGCGATCCGGCGAGGGACATTTCCTGTCCCGCTTACGCCCGACTCATCCGCCGCGCGCTCTGCCGAAACACGAAATGTCGCTTCACGCTCGCTCGCCCACCTGTTTGATGACGCCGTCTATGATGACCTGTTGCTCGGCGGCGTCCAACTTCTGCTCGATGATCTTTTCCGCCGCGTAGATCGCCAACAACGATATCTGTTCCCGCATGCCCTCTATGGCGCGCAACCGTTCCCGCGCGATTTCCTTCTCGGCTTGGGTGATCATCTTGTTTGCCCGTTGCTCCGCGTCGGAAACGATCTCTTTGGCGGTCTCGTCACCCTCTTGTTTCGCCTGTCTCAATATCTCGCGCCGTTCTTGTTCCGCGTCCGCAAGCCGGGCGTTGTATTCCGAAAGCCGTTCCTCCGCGACGCGGTTGGCCGCGTCCGCGTTGTCGAAGGCGTCTTTGACCTTCTGTTCCCGCGCCAACATAAAGGTTCGGACCTTCTCGAAAAAGAACCTCTTGAGAATGAGATAGAGGACAACGAAGGTGATCAGGACCATCAACATTGTCCAATTGAGGCTTATCAGTGGTGCAGTGTGCATAGGTTCGCCCTACAGTTTTCCGACCAACGGATTTGCGAATAACAGGACCAACGCGACAATGAGTGCGAATATGACGGATGTTTCCGTCATGGCCAAGCCCGCGAACATTGTGGACATGATATCGCCCTTCGCCTCCGGTTGCCGCGCGATGCTCTCGACCGCCTTGCCTGTGGCAAGCCCTTGGCCGAGGCCGACGCCAAAGCCCACGAACATGACGATCGCGGAGCCTATGGCCGACAATCCCAATACGAATGCTTCAGGTGTGATATTTGACATAGCATAAACCTCCCTATCCGATTGCTCGATTTCACCCGCGCAATCTTCCTATCAACTCTTTCCGCCCCTGCGGAAAAACATTGGCAATTCCTGCCCGTTCTTTGTTTTGGGCGCCCGGCGCCCGTTCCCTGCCGTCAATGCTCATGCGTGGCGATGGCCTTCGCGATGAAAGACATCGTCAACATGGAAAATACGAAAGCCTGCAAGATCGGCTCGAAAATATCGAAGAATGCGTTCAGCGGCAATGGGAATACAGCTTCCAAAAGCGGAATGGGCAGATGCAACACCGATTCGGACAGGAAGCCGAGTCCCGAAAACACCAAAGCCATGATGATGACGCCCGCCAGTATATTCCCGAAAAGCCGAAAGCTCAAACTGATCGGGAATGTGAAGTCCTCGATGATCTTGATGGGCAGCATGAGCGGATAGGGTTCACAGAAATGTCGAAAATAGCCGATGACCCCGCGGGATCGCATGGAATTCACCTGTATCAGGAAGAATACGAGGATCGACAACGCAAACGTCATATTCATGTCTGAGGTGACCGGCCGGAAGCCGATCAGCCCGAGGGCGTTGGCAAACAGGAGGTACAGGAACAGCGTGCCGATGAAGGGCGCGAACCCGATACAATGCTTGCCCATCGTATTCCTGACCATATTATAGGTGAATTCCACGATGAGTTCGGCAACCCCCTGCGCCCCTTTCGGATCCCGTTCCAGACGCCTTGCGGATACCAACGTAAAGATGATGACCCCGACGGACACGATGATCGCCCAGAACACCGTCTCCGTGATATACAGCCCTTTAAACGGGCCTTCGTCAAACCATATGATGACCCTCGGGCCGATGTTGCTCACGTCATGCATTCGTTTCTCGCCCCCTGATCTCCTTCAGCCGTTTAAACTGTCTGTAGGTCACGTATGTTCTTTCGCCGTGATATTTCGTCATGGAAAAACTCTTTACAAAAATATATCTGCGCTTTCCGTCCGCGTCGCGCGTCTCGCGCTCGTAGATGTATTCGAGCGGGGGAGCGTCCCCCGTCGGCGCCGCGTCCGCGCCCCTTGCGATCGAACGGATCTTTTTCAATATCCACGGTCTGACGCCGTTCAAATAAAAGAGCGCCGCGTGTGTCGTCACAAAGCCGACGGCGGTTCCGACGCTCGCCGCCCGCCCCGGCGCCGTGAGCGAAAGGACAAAGGCGATCCCGTAGATCAACATCCGCAAGACGAAACCGGAGACAGCTACGGAACGCTTCCCTTGAGAGAGCGACCGCTCCGTAAAAAACGCCAACAGGACGATGTTCAGGGCGGAAACGGCGGCGCCAAAGACCAATCCGCCGATGAAGGCAAGGTTGACGCCCAACACAGGCAGAGACACAACGCCGCAGAGCGCCATGATCCCCATACCGTACAATACGGCCCGGTTCCTCAGATTTCTTATCCCTGTCTCACCCATTCGCAAATCCACTGTTTTTGTTTTTTTGTGTATGGAAGATATTATATAGCAAATTTTTTGCCACGACAATACATTATTTATCGTTATTTTTTAGTCAATTTCGCTTTGCCCGACAAGCAACGCGGAATCGCCTTCGATCAACGTCATAAAAATATTCAAAAAACCTATTGACAACGGGAGGTGGGCGCAATATAATTCATATATATCATATAAGACATCTATGATTATTGTTGGCGCCGAAGATCGAGCGAACCTATGGGAGGTGGAAATGTCAAAGATAGCGAACAGTCTGACCGAACTGATCGGTAAAACACCATTGCTTCAACTGAATAATTACGCGAAGTCCAAGGGTTTGAACGCAAACCTGATCGGGAAGTTGGAATACTACAATCCTGCGGGGAGCGTCAAAGACAGAATCGCGCTCGCGATGATCGAGGATGCCGAGAAGAACGGCGACTTGAAGCCCGGCTCGGTGATCATCGAGCCGACAAGCGGCAACACGGGCATCGGTCTCGCGGCGGTCGCGACAGCGAGAGGGTATCGGATCATCCTGACCATGCCGGAAACGATGAGCGTCGAGCGGCGCAAGTTGCTCGCGGCCTTGGGCGCGGAACTCGTGCTTACGGAAGGCGCGAAGGGCATGAAGGGCGCCATCGCGAAGGCGGACGAACTCGCGGCGGAGACGCCGAACTCCTTCATCCCCGGACAATTCGTGAACCCGGCCAACCCGAGGATTCACCGGGAAACCACGGGACCGGAGATCTGGGAGGACACCGGCGGGCGGATCGACTTCTTCGTCTCCGGCATCGGTACCGGCGGCACCATCAGCGGGGCCGGCGAATATCTCAAAAGCAAGAATCCGAACATCAAGGTCATCGCCGTGGAGCCTTTCGATTCGCCCGTCCTGTCGGAAGGAAAGGCCGGCCCGCACAAGATTCAGGGGATCGGCGCGGGATTCGTACCCGATACGCTGAACACCGAAATATACGATGAGATCATCACGGCCAAGAGCGAAGACGCCTTCCAAACCGGGCGTGAGATCGCCAAGACGGAAGGTTTGCTCATCGGCATCTCCTCGGGCGCTGCGGCTTGGGTCGCCGGAGAACTCGCGAAACGGCCCGAAAACGCGGGCAAGACCATCGTGGCAATCTTGCCGGATACGGGGGAACGCTATCTGTCCACCGCCCTGTTCGAATAACTCCTCGTCCAAACATCTTTCGAAAAACAATTTCAAGCGCCGGATCTCCGTTACGGAGAATCCGGCGTTTGTTGTATTGTCTCAAGCCTACGAAGCGGGGGTCAACGCGTGACTCCGGCCGTAGGAAACGTAAGATGCGGAAGCGGATCGTTTGCGGGCCGGCGCTCCCGGCCGGATCGTTGCCCCTTGTCGAAGGGGTTTACATATAGTCCATTAGGGATTAATATAATACCTTTCGCGTGAATGGTTGAAACTGTAGAATGAAAGGGACGCGATTTGATTTTATTGTCGGCAAGGTTTCCGCAAAATAGAGCGTTTTTCGGGAAAGATCGCAATCGTTGCGGGACTGCCGATGATTATTTTTTGACGCAGGGAGAGTCAATCTTGAGCAAAGAGGCCATACGGCAATTTGATTTTAGACCGCTCGGTGAGGCGATCAAAAGCGCCAGGGAACACCGCGGTTGGACAAGAGAATATTTGGCCGAACAATTGGATATCACCGCCTATCATCTGAAATCCGTCGAGAACAACGGTGTCAATCCCGGGTTTCAGTTGTTTTACAAGCTTATAACGCTGTTCCATATTTCCGTGGACGCGTATTTCTATCCCGCCGAACCACCGAAGGAAACCTCATTGCGGTTCGAGCTCGACAAGATGCTCAACGATTGCGAGGAGGATGCGCTTTATATCGTGAAATCGACCGTGGACGGCATTACGAATGTGCGGTTGCGGCAGAACGATAAATAGGGTTCCCGCCGATGCGGTGACATTGCGGATTCAATACGCAACACTTGGGATGTGACTCGCGTTGCTCGCAGTTCATAGCGTGGCCGTTGTGCAGTTACCTTTCGGTGGGATCGGTTCGCTTGCGGCGTTGGGAGAGATGTGACAATGCGAAACGAAAAAGGATGGGCGTTGACCGAAATGGACCGCTTGATTCATTTCGGGGAGGATGAGATCATTCCGACGAAGTATTCCAAGACCGATCGTCACGGGCGCGTCGCGGAGTATGTGGACAGCAAGGGATACGCGTCGTGGCGGACGAGCGTCCTTTCATTGCTTGAAACCCTTTTAAAGGAGAGCGATCACTGTCTGCGGGATCTGCGACACATGGACACCCATCATTTGGGCAATGCCGAGACGATCATCGCGTTGCTGTCCGACGTCAAAGCCGGCATTGCGGACGGTTCCGTCGCGCCGGATCGGGACGCTTCCTTGGGCGATGATATGCTGT
>JAISGB010000268.1 GCA_031263335.1 Eubacteriales Family XIII. Incertae Sedis bacterium | reverse complement strand
GGCGATCTTCATCGCGGACTACTACATCATCAAGCGGCGCAACCTCGATATCCGCGCGCTCTACATGGGTAAAGAGGGCAGGTATTGGTACAGTGGCGGCTTCAACATGAGGGCCATCTGCGCGTGGGTGATCGGCGCCATCATACCGACGGTCGTCTCCATCTTGGATGCGGCGCACGTGCAGAACATCCCCTCCGTACTCGTATGGATCAACGCGAACGCCTATATCTTCGGTTTCGTCGTGGCCTTCTTCGTCTACATCGCGATCATGCGAAACGAAAAGACCTCCTTCATCTCCGACGAGGAGGAAGCGGCGCTGACGGAAACGAAATAGGTTTCCCGCAACAATCCCAAATCAAAAGGAACCCCTCGTCCCGCTCCGGGCGAGGGGTTCCTTGCGTATATATTGAGAAACATTGCATGATACGTCTTTTACGGAACAAAACCCCGAACAACTTGACGTCGTCATTCATACATTCCCGCTTGACAAGATTTGAATATATGATATCATATTGATATCAGTTTTATATCTTTCGTTTGGGTGCGCGTGATGCGCGGGAGGTCAATATGGATATTCAAAACAACGCGGACGACCGGACGGCGGGCGTCGTGCAGAATGAGGAGAAGACGGCGCGGTCGAGTTCAGGCATGGTCGTCTTGGTACTGCTCTGCCTGCTCTCTCTGTTGGCGATAGCGGCCGTCATCTTCGGCGCCGTGAAGCTCGAGCGGGGGGACGAGGGGGCGATGGGCGTTATCTTGCTCGTCGTGGGCATCGTCTGGTTCTGCGTCCCGTTTCCGTTGCTCTGCGCGGGATTAAAGATACTGAAGCCGAACGAGGCCTATGTGTTCACGCTGTTCGGCAAGTATTACGGGAGCCTGAAAGGGGAGGGCTTCTATTTCGTCCATCCTTTTGTCGTCGCGACAAACCCGCTCAAGGCGGGATTGCTCGATTCGGTGGGCGGTTCCGCGGTCTCGATCCAAACACATTCCGGCACGGATGATCGATCGGGCAAAAAGACCATCAGCAAGGCGTCGAACAAGATATCGCTCAAGGCCATGACGCTGAACAACAACAAGCAGAAGATCAACGACTTGCTCGGCAATCCCATTGAGATCGGCATCGTGGTCATCTGGCGGGTGATCAACACGGCCAAGGCCGCGTTCAATGTGGAAAACTATGAGGATTTTCTCTCCATTCAGTGCGATTCCGCATTGCGGAACATCGTGCGCCTCTATCCCTACGATGTGCCGGGGGATGAGAACGAGACGTCGCTGCGGGGCAGCAGCCGCGAGATCGCGTCGAAGCTGCAGTCCGCGATCCAAGAAAAGGCGGACGCGGCCGGGTTGGAGGTCGTCGAGGCGCGCATCACCCATCTGGCCTATTCCCCGGAGATCGCCGCCGCCATGTTGCAAAGGCAACAGGCTTCGGCCATCGTCGACGCGCGTTCCCTCATCGTGAAAGGGGCGGTGAGCATGGTGGAACAGGCCCTCCGCGAACTAAACGAGAATAACATCGTCGATCTCGACGAAGAGCGGAAGGCCGCCATGGTGAGCAACCTCTTGGTCGTCCTCTGCGGGAACAAGGACGCCCAACCCATCGTAAACAGCGGCAGCCTCTATTGATTTTGACGGTCGGGCGGCGATGACGAGGAAATCGGACGATATGGGCGAGGGAAAACCGGCGCCGACGGGAACGGGGAAGAAGCAGATACCCCTGCGGCTTTCGAACAGGCTCTACGCGGAGATCGCGGCGTGGGCCGAAGATGAATTTCGTTCGGTGAACGGCCAGATCGAATATTTGTTGACGGAGTGCGTCAAGAAAAGAAAGGCGGGCGAACGATAAATTCAAATCAAGACCGCGCAACGCGTGGGGTGAGATTTGTCGCGTTTGCGGCCAATCGCCTATCGTTGCGCGGTCGCCTATTACAAAATCTATGTTTTTGGTGTGAAACGTGCTACAATAATACCCATGTTACGGTTTGATGATACAATGGGATTGGGTGGACGGCTATGAAGATCGCGATCGTCGGCGCGGGGAAATTGGGACTGAAGATCGCCGAGATGCTTATCGGCGGGGATCATTCGGTCACGGTCATCGACAAGAACGCGGAATGGATCGGCCGGCTCGGCGCGTCCTTGGATATCACGAGCGTTACGGGGAACGGCAAGGAGGTCTCCCTCCTCAAGGAGATCAACGTCGGGTCGTACGATTGCCTGATCGCGACCACGGATCGGGACGAGAAGAATATCGTGATTGCGTCTGCGGCCAAGCGGTTGGGCGCGGGGAAGGTGATCGCGCGGCTTCGGGATCCGGAACATATGGGGCAGAAGTCCTTCATCATGGATTCTTTCGCCATCGATTATGTGACGAACCCCGATCTGGGCGTCGCCGAGGAGATCAACAAGTATCTCGTGGAGAAGTACACCCTGAGCAACGGCGTATTCTATGCGGGCCGCGTATCCATGTTGGAATTCATCGCGAACAAGATTCCCGCCTTGGTCGGGCTTGCGGTGAAGGAAGCGGACCAAGCGCTGAAAGGGATACGGATCGTCGCCTTGTCCAAGAGCGGCAAGGTCGTCATTCCGAACGCGGAGGCGGTATTCATCGGCGCGGACGACGATCTGTACGTCGTCGGCGAGCGCGACGCCGTCGACAGTCTCAGCAAGAAGGTCTTTGAGCGCGGGAAGTACACGGATATCCGCAAGGTCATGATCGCGGGCGGGGGCAAGACCGGCCTCTATCTGGCCGGGATGTTGGAGGATTTCGGCGCCTCCGTGAAGATCATCGATTCGGACAAGGCGCGATGCCAATATCTGTCCACGCGTCTGCACAACGCGCTCATCCTGCACGGGGACGCCACGGACATCGATCTGCTGAAGGACGAGAACTTCGAGGATATGGACGCCTTTGTCAGCGTCACGGGCTTTGACGAGGAAAACCTGTTGTTGGCCCTCATGGCGAAACAGGCCGGTATAGAGGACGTGATCGCGAAGATCAGCCGCGAGAGTTTCGGCGATCTGATCGAAAACATGGGCGTGGATATGGTGCTGAATCCCGTCGATATTTCCGCGAACCATATCCTGCGGTTTCTGCAGGGTTCGAAGATCATCTCGTCCCAGATCATCCAAGGGCAGGCGGAATTGATCCGGGTCGTCATCGAGGATGATATGGCGCTGACGGACAAACCGATCGCCCGTCTGAAACTGCCGTCGGGGATGACCATCGCGGCGATACAGCGCGGGACGAAGGTCATCATCCCCGACGAGAATACAAGGGTGGAGGAAGGGGATCGCGTCATCATCCTGTCCCTCCTGTCCGACGCCTTCGATCTGGAGAAGTTGTTGCGGATCAAGCAGGGATTTTTCGGATAATATCGCGAACAAACGCGTTACGGACGGAGCGACCGAGGCGCCCGCTGTTTCGCGAACGGGAATTAATATGAACTTAAATTTCAAATTTATCGTCAGAATCGTCGGTGTCGTCAATCTGCTCACCGTCGGCGCGATGTTTCCCGCGCTCGTCGTGTCTCTGATCTGCGCCGAATACAATATGACTGCGGCTTTGGGCGTCGTCATGGCCGTCCTGCTCGTCGCGGGACTCCTCCTGTCCCTCGCGACCGGCAACGCCCGTTCAAGCAACATACGGGTGCGCGAAGGGCTGTTGGTCGTGGCCATCTGTTGGATCCTGCTCTCCGCATTGGGCGCGTTGCCCTACGTCGTCTCGGGGGAGATGCGATCCTTCGCGGACGCCTTCTTCGAATCCGTCTCGAGTTTTTCCACGAGCGGAGCCTCGATGATCCCCGATCCGTCGGCGCTTCCGAGGAGCCTGCTGTTCTGGCGTTCCCTCTCCAATTGGGTCGGCGGCATGGGTATCCTCGTCTTGGCCATATCGATCCTGCCCGCGTTTGGGTTTGGCGCCGCGAACATCGTCAACGCCGAAACGGCGGCGCCCACGACGGACAAGATACGGACGCGCATGTCGGACAACGCCAAGTCGCTTTTCCTGATCTACCTCTCGCTCACCGCCATCGAATTTCTGCTGTTGCTCGTGGGCGGCATGAATCCGTACGAGGCGGTGATACACGCCTTTGGCAGCATGGCGAACGGGGGACTCTCCAACTACGCCGACGGGATCAAGCATTTCAACAGCGTCTACATCGAGGTCGTGATCTCCGTGTTCTGTATCTTGGCCTCCCTGAATTTCGTCTCTTATCGGCTGATCGCGCGCAGACGGTTCCGGGATTTTTTCAAGGAGCCTGAGATCCGCCTGTTTTTTATTATCCTCGCGTCGATCCTCGTCCTCACGATCCTCGTCCTCATGGTGAAGGAGGTCTACGCCACCCCCGGGGAGGCGATCCGCTACGGGCTGTTTCAGGCCGTAGCGTTCGTCACCACCGCCGGCTACGCGAACACGGACTACGGCGCTTGGCCCGGCTTCTGCAAGGCGCTCATGTTCCTCGCGCTGTTCATCGGCGGCTGTTCGGCGTCGACCGCCGGCGGCGTGAAGGTCATCCGGCTCGCGGTCATCCTCGCGTTGGTGCGGCGCAACGTATACAAGCGATTGCATCCCAACGCCGTCGTGGCCGTGAAGCTCGGCGAGCAATCCATCGCCGCAGATCGCGTGTCGAATATTACGGTCTACGTATTTGTCTACCTGATGGTCTTTGCCGCCGGGAGTCTGCTCCTGTCCTTGGACGGGCAGGGCGTGACGACCTCCGTGAGCGCGGCGCTTGCGGCGCTTTCCAATGCCGGCTTGGGATTCGGACGCCTTGGGATCACGAGCGGTTTTGAGATATTCTCAACGGGCGGGCGTCTGTTGCTCAGTCTGCTCATGCTCATCGGGCGATTGGAAATATTTACGATAATCTTATTATTGACACCTACGTTTTGGCGTCCCAATCGGTGACGGATCACGGTTCGATATTTTGACGTCTCAACCGACGGCGGATCGACCGCCGTCGGTCCTTCGTTTCGATCAATCGCAATCCGTATCTCGCAATGCCATGCCTCGGCATCCGCGACCGGGGAATCGATCCCCCGGTTTCCGATATGCTTCGGGCGCAATTCCGTTGCGCCGAGTTTCGAAAATTAATAATACCCCACACTTGACAGATGAAAGCGTTAATGTTAATATATGTATGTTAAGTGTTTCTTTTACAATTATCGAGGGAGGCGATCGTTATGAGGGTATGGCAAGAAGGGGAGTCCGCGGCCGCTTCGTATCTGGAACAACGAGGTTATCGGATCCTGTCGAAAAATTTTTCCTGTAGGTTGGGCGAGATAGACATCATCGCATGTTTGGACGATACGATCTGCTTCGTGGAAGTGAAGAGCCGCCGAGGGGCGCGGTACGGCAGCCCCGCCGAGGCGGTGACGGCGAATAAGCGTAGGCATATCAGGCAGACTGCCTCCTATTATCTGTTCAGTCGATGGAGGGATCTGTCCATACGGGATGAGACCTGCTTTCGATTCGACGTCATGGAGATACTCTACACGGACGGCGACGCGCGCGTGGTGCATATCGAGGACGCGTTTTGCTGAGGGCGCGCGGTCTCCTGCGCGTTTCGGATCGGATCCGTCCGAACGAGGCCGCGCAACACCCACGCGGAGGAGGTGCGCGGCGCGATGACATCTAAGGTGCTGACCGCATCGATCTGCGGTCTCGATGTGGAACTCGTGCGTGTGGAGACGGATCTCTGCGCGGGGCTTCCGAGTTTGGCCTTGGTCGGACTCCCCAACGCCACGGTCCGGGAATCCAAAGAGCGCATACGGTCCGCCATCGCAAATTCGGGCGTCCGCTTTCCATTGAAGCGGATCACCATCAACCTGTCGCCCGCGGACGCGAGGAAGGAGGGCAGCCATTTCGATCTGCCGTTGGCTGTGAGCGTCGTCGCCGCCGCGGAGAAATGGGACGCCGCCCTGCTCTCGTCGACCGCCTTCCTCGGCGAGCTGTCGTTGGACGGCGCGTTGCACAAGGTACAGATGGCGTCCGCCCTCATGCTCGGACTGAAGGAACAGGGGATCAAAAAGGTCTTCCTGCCGGAGGAAAACCTCGGCGATCTGTCCTGCGTCGAGGGTATGGAATGCTATCCCGCGCAACATCTCGAGGAGGTGATCGATCATTTCTCGGGCAAGTGGGAGATCGTGTCCGTACCCGCCGGGGGCGGCGTATGCGGCGATACGTCGCCCCCGTCCCGATCGGATTTCGGGGATTTCGACGAGGTGAAGGGGCAGGAGCGGGCGAAGCGCGCGCTCCAGATCTGCGCGGCGGGTATGCATGGCTTGGCCATGTACGGGCCGCCCGGGACCGGAAAGAGCATGCTCGCGTCGCGGATTCCGACCATCCTGCCCCCGCTCGGCAGAAACGAGATCCTCGAGGTCGCGAAACTCTACAGCATCGCGGGGGAAACCGCGCGGGCGAGCCGGCCTTCGTCGGAACGGCCCTTCCGCGCGCCGCACCATTCCATCACCGCCGCCGCCATGGTGGGGGGCGGCAGACGGCCCAAGCCGGGGGAACTGACCCTCGCGCATCGGGGCGTGTTGTTTTTGGATGAGTTGCCGGAGTTCGACCGCCGTACCCTCGATATGTTGCGTCAACCCTTGGAGGATGAGTACATCGATCTTTCGCGCGTGGGATTCCGGAACCGTTACCCTTGTCGTTTCATCCTGATCGTCGCCATGAATCCCTGCCCCTGCGGCTATTACGGAGATCCTGCCCATACCTGCGTCTGCGGCGAGGCGCAACGACGCAGATATCTGTCGAAGGTGTCCGGCCCGTTCTTGGATCGCATCGACATGCACGTGCAGGTCGCGGGCGTAGCGTATACGGAACTCAACGGGCGTGCGGGCGCTTCCTCCGCAGAACTGATGGAAGGCGTCACGCGGGCGCGCGAGATGCAACGGTTGCGCGGTGCGGCCGGCGCCGAGGGAGTCTTCGATCTCCCGGAAGGCGACGGGTCGGCGTCCCCGACTGATAGCGAACAATGCAACGCGCGGCTCACGCCCGAGCAGACCGAGCGGTACTGCCGGACGGAGGAGGATGCGGATCGGCTGCTCCGCAATGCCTATGCCGTGTACGGGTTCAGCGCCAGGCAGGGAAAGAAAATGTTGCGGCTCGCGCGGACGATCGCGGACATCGAGGGATCGGAGATCATAAAGGCCGACCACATATCCGAGGCCATCAGCTATCGGCGCCCCTCGGAGATAGGCGGCGGATATG
Source organism: Eubacteriales Family XIII. Incertae Sedis bacterium (assembly GCA_031263335.1). Classification (GTDB taxonomy): domain Bacteria; phylum Bacillota; class Clostridia; order Peptostreptococcales; family Anaerovoracaceae; genus JAISGB01. The sequence continues at coordinate 968 of JAISGB010000268.1, read as the reverse complement.
ACGATTGAACGGGAACCGGCCTTCCTCACGCTCGCGGACGCGGATTATCCGGCGCTCCTGCGCCTCATCGATCAGCCTCCCAAGCAATTGTATGTCGAGGGGGACGTCTCCCTCTTGTCCAAGCCCGCCGTCGCGGTGGTGGGCGCCAGGCGGGCGACCGAATACGGCAAATGGGCGGCGATGACGATGGCAAAGCGATACGCGGAATACGGCCTCGTCGTGGTCAGCGGCATGGCGGAGGGCGTGGATTCGTTCGCGCATTTGGGCGCGCTTGCGGGCGAGGGGGCGACCATCGCCGTCATGGGGTGCGGCCTCGACATCTGTTATCCGAGATCGAACACGCGTTTGCGTGACCGCATCGCGCAGACGGGCCTCTTGGTCTCGGAATACCCGCCGGGGACTCGGCCCGCGAAATACACCTTTCCTGCCCGAAACCGCGTCATAAGCGGCCTGTGCGCCGCCGTCGTCATCGTGGAGGCGGGTTTGTCCAGCGGTTCCCTCATCACGGCCGAGCGCGCGGCGGAACAGGGAAGACCGGTCTACGCGACGCCCGGCAACATCAACCGTAAGACCAGTTTGGGTTGCAACAAGCTCATACGCGACGGCGCAACGCCTTTGGTGTTTATCGACGACGTGCTGACCGATCTGGGCGTGAAAACCGTCGTGCGCGAAGAGGACGCGCGGGCGCTCGGCGCGGACGAACGGGCGGCGTTCGAGGCCGTGCGCGAAAACGGGGAACTGAACGTGGATGACCTCGCGCGCCTGATCGGAAAATCCGCGCAACAGGCCGCCGCGCTCGTCACCGCCTTGGAGATGAAGGGCTTCGTCGGCTATTATTGCGGCAAAATACTGATTGCAAAGTAGATATGATAGTATATAATGGTAAGGGTTGCGCGTTGAACAAACGCGCTCCCCTTCCTTGAAGGAGATTACAGTTCAAAAGTTAAATCAAGACTATTCAACGGACA
>JAISGB010000256.1 GCA_031263335.1 Eubacteriales Family XIII. Incertae Sedis bacterium | reverse complement strand
CGGCGCGGGGCATAAGCTCACGCCCGTGAAGGATCTGAAACAGCCGGGTCAGTTCGCTTCGGACGAGCGGGTCGACGTCACGGGTCCCAAGGGTACGTTGCGCGGCATCCGCGTACTCGGGCCGGCGCGGAAGGAGACGCAGGTGGAACTCGCACTCACCGACGCGCGCGGCATCGGCCTTGCGCCGCCCATTCGGGAGTCCGGGCAACTCGACGGCAGCCCCGGCGTGACGCTCACGGGACCCGCCGGCGTCGTGACCTTGGACAAGGGCGCCATCATCGCATTGCGCCATATTCATCTCTCCTCGGCCCAAGCCGCCGAAGCCGGCGTGCGGGACAAGGACCTCGTGGACGTAAACACCTTCGGGACGCGTCCCGTCGTATTTCGGGATGTGCTGATCCGTGCGGGGGATATGTATGAGCGGGAATTCCACGTGGACACCGATGAAGGCAACGCAGCCGGCATCGGCAATGGGGAATGGATCGAGATCATCCAAGCGTAAGCTGCGGCGAGGGTATTTGGCGAAATCACGGAGCAAATTCGAAACGCCCGGGCCGATGTGGGTTCGACTTACCTATGTTTCATTAAGATCGAAGGCCGCGCCCTTCGCGATCGCGCGCCCGATCTCGATCACGTCGCCCAAGACCGCGCTGCCCGTGGGCAGGGGACCCGCGCCTTTTCCGTAGAACATCAGATCGTCGACGGCGTTCCCCTTCACGAAGATCGCGTTGAATTCGTTCCCGACCGAGGCCAACGGATGCGATCGGTTCAGCATGGTGGGTTGGATGAAGCAGGTGATCTCGTCCCCGCGCTTGAACGCGCTCGCGAGCAATTTGATGACGCAACCGTCGGCTTTCGCGCCTTCGATATCCGCCTTTGTGATCTTCGTGATGCCCTCCGTCGGAATATCCTCGGGCCGGACCCGCTTTCCAAAGACGAGGGACATGAGGATGGACAGCTTGTTCGCCACATCCTCCCCTTCGACGTCGGCCGTGGGATCCGCTTCGGCGAACCCGTTCTCCTGCGCCTCCCGCAACGCGTCCGCGTAGGGCAGATCCTCCTCCGACATCTTCGTCAGGATGTAATTCGTCGTGCCGTTGAGGATGCCCATGATCTCCTCGTACTCGTTGGCCGACAGCGCCGTGGTCAGGGCGTTCAGGATCGGGATGCCGCCGCCCACCGCCGCCTCGAAACGGAACATCACGCGGTTGCGCGCGGCCGCGTCCGTGAGCGCTTCGTAATTGGCCGCCACCGCCGCCTTGTTTGCGGTAACCACATGTTTCCCCCGATTCATGGCCGCGATCATGAAGGAGGTTGCCGGTTCGATCCCGCCCAACAGCTCGACGACGACGTCGATGTCCGGATCGTTCCAAATCTCATCGGGATCCTGCGTGAATATCCCCCTGGATACCGTGATGTCTCGTTTTCGGTCAACATCCTTTTCCAATATGCGCGTGACGATGAGATCCAAACCGACGACGTCCCGTATATGCCCGCCGTTCATCTCCAACGTCTTGTACGAACCCGTACCGATGTTTCCCAATCCGAGCAACCCGATGTTGATCTGTTTCAAAACTTAACCTCCGTAATATTCCCGCAGTTCTTGCTATCCGTTTCAAACAACACTCATTATATAATAAGAACCAAGATTTGTCATCTGTTGCGTTTAAGGGTTCAAAGCTTAAAAGTTACTTGTCCGATTTCTTTCTTTACGGTGTTCTTTGTTGATGGTATAATACTTGCTTGAGGGCGGTGGGATCATATCGGAGCGCCGGTTTGGGAGACGGATATTGTCCATGAAATTGGGATTCGAACTCACAATCGAACAGAAGCAGACCTTGGTGATGACGCCCGAGCTGATTCAGGCGATCCAGATCCTACAGTACAACGCGCAGGAATTGGACGCCTATGTCGAGGAGCAGTTGCTTGCCAATCCCATATTGGAGATCGACTCCGCGGAGGAAGCGCGGGACGATGAGTTCTCGGATGAAAGCCCGGAGCCGCGCGAGGCGGAACGGGGCAAGGAGGCGGAGGAGTTCGACTGGTCGGAATATCTGAAGGAACGGGAGTACGACGACATCAGCTACAGGCAACTCGAGGCTTCGGGCGGCTATTCGTGGGACGGCAACGAATACGCGTTCGAACAGTTTACGTCGCGGGACGTCACGTTGAGCGAGCATCTGATGTTACAGCTTCAATTCACCGAACTGTCCGGCAACAGCCGTCGGATCGCCGAGTACATCATCGAGTCATTGGATCGCAATGGCTACCTCACGCAGATGCCGGATGAGATCGCCGCGCAGCTTCGCGTGCCGGAGGAGAAGGTGCGCCGGGTCATCGCCGTGATCCAAACCTTTGAACCCATCGGGGTGGGCGCCTCCGATCTGAAGGAATGCCTGTCGCTCCAGTTGGACGCCCTCGGGCTTGCCGATCCGCGGATCGGCCTGATCATGGAAGGGCATCTGGAGGATCTCGCCTCAAACCGGTTGGGACACATCGCGAAGGCCTTGGGCGTCGGTGTGCGCGAGGTACAGGAGATCGCCGACGTCATCAGGAGCCTCGAACCCAAGCCGGGCCGCCCGTTCAGCTCCGG
>JAISGB010000250.1 GCA_031263335.1 Eubacteriales Family XIII. Incertae Sedis bacterium | reverse complement strand
GCTTTCCGGCGGCGGCCTCGGTTGCGCGGCCCTTGTGCGGCCCACGTTCCGTCGCCGCGCGCCGAATGTCGGCGCCCGGGACGACCGAAGGAGGAGGCGTCGCGCATCGGGACGGGTGTTTGGAAGGAGAGCTGAAGGTTGGTTCTTACCGAGATATTGCGGGATTTCGTCGGCGCGATGGATGAGGAGGAGATCAATCGTTCCTTGGACGAGTTTTTAGCTTCGGAGCCGTCGAGTCGGGCGGCCCGAGAAGCCTTGGACGCCTGTCGGGACGGCATGGGGATCGTCGGGGAACGCTTCGAGCACGGGGAGATATTCGTCGGGGACCTGATCTTGGCGGGGAATCTGCTGACGAGCATCATCGAGCGGCTGAAACCCTTGCTTACGGTTTCCGAGGATCGGGACGATCGATATCATTCGGAGGGCGTGATCGTACTTGGGACCGTCGAGGGCGATCTGCACGATATCGGGAAGAATATCTTTCGGCTCATGGCCGAAGCGTCGAACTTCAAGGTGATCGACGTCGGGATCGACGCGCCGCCGGATAGCTTCGTCCGCGCGGTCCGGGACAACAGGCCCGACATCGTCGGTTTCTCCGGGATCATGACGTTTTCGGTCGAAGCCATGAAGCGCGCCGCCGGCGCGCTTACGGACGCGGGACTCCGCAAGGATGTGTTTCTGATCATCGGAGGGAACGGAGTGAGCGCGAACGCGTGCGCCTATGTCGGCGCGGACGCGTGGAGCCGGAACGCGGCGGAGGCCGTCAAGATGTGCGTCCGGCACATGGGCGCGGGACGGACGGCGAGCAGGCCGAGAAAGCAAAGGTGACCGGATGTCAACCATCATCGCGATAACAGGCAAGGGAGGGACGGGCAAGACGACGCTCAGCGGCCTGCTCATCGATTATCTGATCGAATCGGGCCGGAAGCCGGTGTTGGCCGTGGACGCGGACGCGAATTCCAACCTGAACGAGGTGCTCGGCGTGGAGGTGGAACGCACCCTCGGCAGTCTGCGCGAATCCATCGTCAATGCGGAATACGCGGAGGTGAATCCCATCCCGCCCGCCATGTCCAAACAGGAATATCTGAGCAGCTATTTCGGCTCCGCCGTCGTGGAGGAGGACGATTACGACATGCTCGTCATGGGGCGGACCCAAGGGAAGGGTTGCTACTGCTTCGTGAACGGGCTTCTGCAGGCGGAAATCGGAAAATATGCAAAGAATTACAAATATGTGGTCGTGGACAACGAGGCGGGTATGGAGCATATCAGCCGGGGCGTCCTGCCGGCGGTGAACATCATCCTCATCATCTCCGACGCGTCGAGAAGGGGGATTCAGGCCGCGGCGCGCATTCGTGAATTGGTCGATGAGCTGAACATGAAGCCCGAGACGGTGAAGCTCATCGTCAATCGGGCGCCGGGCGGGGAGATCGAACCCGGCCTCCTCGAGGAGATCGAGAAACACGGATTGGATCTTGCGGGCGCGATCCCGATCGATGAACGGATATACGAATATGACAGGGATGGCGTCCCGACGATCCAATTGCCGCCGGAGTCAAAGGCGAGGAAGGCGTTTGCGGGGATATTGGACGCGATCATCGTGTGATCGCGTTCCGCCGCGCCGTCCGAGACCGGGGCCGGACGGCAGGGTGACATGCCCGGAGTGCAAAGAAAGGGGTAACGGCTTTGAAAGAACACGGAAATTTCACCACCATCGAACAGATGGAAGCTGATACGGCAAAGCTGAAAGAGATGGCTTGCGCCGCATGCGCGGAGACCTGGGACGACCGAAAAAGCAATCAACAGCCCCAGTGCAAGTTCGGTGAGGAGGGTATCTGCTGTCGCATCTGTTCCATGGGGCCCTGCCGCATCACGCCGAAGGCGTCGCGCGGCATCTGCGGCGCGGACGCGCACGCCATAGCGGGCAGGCATTATCTCCGCATGGCCGCCGCCGGCTCCGCCGCCCACTCGGATCACGGGCGCGAGATCGCCCACGTGCTGCACAAGTCGAGCCGCGACGGCAGCTACAAGGTGCGGGATGAAGGAAAGTTGCGGCGTCTCGCCGCCGAATGGGGCATCGAGACCGAGGGGCGGGACATCTATGACGTCGCGCACGAGGTCGCCGAATTCGGCCTCATGGAATACGGAAAACCCTTCGGGACGTTGGAATTCCTGAAGCGCGGCACGGAGGAACGGCAGAAGGTCTGGAAGGAGACGGGGATTGCGCCCCGCGCGATCGATCGGGAGATCGCCACCTCCCTTCACATGACCCACATGGGCAATACGGCGGACGCGGAAACCTTGGTGCGCCAGAGTCTGCGCGTCGGCATGGCGGACGGGTGGGGCGGTTCCATGATGGGTACCGAATTCACCGACATCCTGTTCGGCACGCCGGAGGTGAGGACCACGGAGGGCAACCTCGGCGTCCTCGAACAGGAAATGGTCAACATCATCGTCCACGGCCACGATCCGGCCTTCTCCGAGATGATCGTCATCGCCGCGGAGATGAAGGAGATGAT
>JAISGB010000211.1 GCA_031263335.1 Eubacteriales Family XIII. Incertae Sedis bacterium | reverse complement strand
GCCGCCGCCGAATCCACCGCCGCCACCGCCGCCTCTGCCCATTCTATCCTCCCGCCGCACATCGTCCTTCGTCGAATTACAGTATATCATCGGCGGCCGGACGTGTAAACAGGTGTGGTGATATCGATGATGCCGTCGGGAATGATTCTTGGTCCGGTTTGCTCGCTGTCGCCAATTAAATCGGAATTGACACGGGCATATGGATATAGTAGGATCGATCTGTAGTGTATTCGCTGTGCGCCGCATTGGGATTGCGAGCGGCAAGGTTCATAGCCGGTTCGTGCCATTACAGGGCGGCATGGAGGCAAATTTGATTGAGTCCATATTGATGAGAGTGAAGAAGTTCGGGGTGAAACGCGCCGCCTTGTGCGCGATCCTGCTTGTGATCCTGCTCGCTTTGGTTGTGGCCGGATTTTCGCTCGATCACTATTATCGGGATAAGGCGGTCCCGGGTACGGAACTGGCGGGTGTGAACGTCGGCGGCATGACGGTTGAGTCCATCAAATCCGAGGCGTCGGCGCTCTGCGCGAAGATAGAATTGGCCTTTGAGGGCGAGGGAAAGCGGATCACGGCCGGCGCCGAGGATTTGAACATATCGGTCGACGCGGAAAAGACCGCCGATCGGGTCATATCCTCCGGAAGGGAAGAGAACATCTTCGTTAAGTTCCTGCCGTATAAGAAAAAAGAGGCGCCGCTCGTCCTCACCTATGATCCGGACGCGATACGGTCGTATCTCCGCGAGGCATTCCCCGATATGACGGCGGACGCCGTTGACGCCGCCGTCACCTATAACGCGGAGGGTAGCGTCTTTGAACCGGTTCCGGGACAGGCCGGAAGGAAGATAGAGATCGTTGCGCTCGACGGCGTCTTGGACGATCTGGCCGCGCGACCGGGATCGAAAACCGTCGAGTTCGTCATGGCGGATGTGCCGCCGGCCATCGGCGATGAGGCCGCCGCGCAGGCTTGTGATTACGCGAACGCCCGGCTCGGCGTTGCGTTGCGTCTTGTCCATGAGGGGAAGGAGCTTCACGCCGTCGAGAGAGGGGCTGTCGCCGCGTGGTTTGACTTTTCACCCGACGAGAACGCCGGCGGGATAACGGCGACGGTCAATGCGGAAAGGATACGCGACTATGTGAACGGCACGGTCGTTTCGCAGATCGTTCGCGAGAAGATCGATCGAAGGGTGATCCGCGACGGCGCGGGGAACGAGCTGTTCGTGCTAAACCAAGGCCAAACGGGACAGAAGGTCGGGAACATGGATCTTGTGACGGAGGGTTTTCTCTCTGCGGTTTCCGACGCGGCCGACCTCAGCCAAGAGATATTGCTTGAGGAGGAAGCTGTTGAGACGATCACGGAAAAGGAGGCGCATTGGGTGGATGTGAACCTGAGCAATCAGACCACAACCATCTATGCGGGCGATACGCCGATCCAAACCTTTGTCGTCAGTTCGGGCAAAGCGTCCACGCCGACCGTAACCGGCAAATACAAGGTCTATCGCCGGAACGCGAGCATGAATCTGCGAGGAGGCAGTGAAGCGAACGGCGACGCGTATTATTATCCGGATACCCGATGGATCACTTTCTTTGTCGGCGGCTACGCGTTCCACACCGCCTATTGGCATGAAAGTTTCGGAACGCCTGTCAGCCACGGTTGCGTAAACATGCGCGAGGCCGAGGCGAAGGCCATCTGGGATTGGGCGCCGATCGGTACGCCCGTCTACGTTCATTACTGATCCCCGAACGGGACGCGACCCCGCGTTTCGGCGGGATCGTCTCCGTGCGGATTTTGTTTTCGGCGCTTCCTCCGGGTCCTCCGTTTTTACCGTCTTGCGGCTTCGATGTATTCGGGTGTGAGCGCGACCTTCGTATCGTCGCCCCTGCACAGCGCGGTAAACCCTGCTTCATGGAGCATACGACGGCAGGCGTCCACGTCAAGCCCTCTGCCGGCCGCAGTGTCCGCGGCTGTATCCCGGGGGTTGACGCCGGTCTCTGCGCTGATCAGATTGCCTCCCGATACGAGTCCCATCGGCCCCGGCTCGTGGATCAGGATCGCCGGGTAGCGTTTCAGGTGCAACATGGCCAATGCGACGATCGCAAGTATCTGCGCAAGCCTGAGATCCGTAATGGAACCGGTGTTTTCAAAGGGGGTGCCGGGTACGGGCGTACGCTTCATCGCACCCGCGACGAGGCATTCCATCTCTATGGTGCGGAATATATTGTCGAGCAATTCGTCCGCTCCGTGTTCCGGTCCGATCGGCTCCAAGGTGTCGAGCAGATCGAGACCCGCCTTTTTCGCGTTTTCCATCGTGCGGATGCGATCTTTGGGATCGAGTTTCGTGTATTTCCCCTCGCCGAGCCGGCACACATGGTATACGCTGTCCAAGCCCGCGGCCTTCATCTCCGCGAACGCCTCGTAGTCCGTATCGCCGATATTGGATACGATGCGCGTCCCGGACGGCGCGTTCGCGCGGGCGATATCCACCGCGTGCAGGAAAAAGTCCTTGTCGTACTTGTGCATCGTCATGACGCAGAGGCCGAACATATCGCCGCCGTCCGTAAACTCATGTGTGCGTTGCGCGATCGACGCGTCGTCCATGCGCACGCGACCGAATCCCGTGTAATCCTTCGAAAACGCGCAGAAGGAACAATTTGCTTCACAAGGTTCGACCTCCACGCCGATCTGCCCGTAGATATACGCGGCGTTTTCGTTCTTCCCTCGGACGATCGCCCCCGCCGCCGCGCGGACGGCGAACGCCTCGGGCGTCGCTTCGCCCAACGCAAGCAGACGCTTGCATTCCTCCCTCGTCGGCGCAACATCCTCGGCTGCCTTAGATAGGATATCCAATACCTTGTGATCGAATTTCATGCTGACCTCCTCTTTGTCTGCGCGGCGCGAACCGGCGGCCGCTTCCCACAACGCCTTACCGAACATAAGCATAGTTTATATCATATATTGAAATATTTCAATATGAAGATCGAATACATTGTTTCGAAAACCGAAAAGGAGTTTGAGGAAAAACGAATAAACGCAACGCATCGCATGTGCGCTTGGGATGTGAGGTTGCTCCGCACCCCCCCCCGGCTCGAGGTTCTGCCCCGCAACCAATGGCGCGACGCGCGATAGTCAGTCGGCGGAGCAATCAGTTAAGTAGGGGAGGATGCGCGTCCACTGTTCCATGAACGAAGGCTTCGCCTGCGAGGCGCGGTTCGCGGGGCTTGTCGACGGAAGATAGACGGCCTCCATGCCCGCCTCCTCGGCGCACAGCTCGGTGAACAGCTCCGTTGCTTTCCTGCCGGTCGTGAAGATGGCGGCGATATCCGTCCGGTCGATGAGCGGTCGGAACCGGTTCGGTTTGGGGTTGCGGATGCTCCTATCCGACGCCCCGTCGATCTCGCAAGAATGGATGACGTCCCAGAGCGCGACGCGATTGCGCAACAGGAAAGCGGCTACGGAAGCCCGATCGCGATCGGGGATCGGTTCATTCAACAGTTCGGCGAGCGTCTGCCGGAAGATGTTCTGCGGATGTCCGTAATAAAACCCTACCTCTCGGGACTTTGGGGACGGAAAAGTCCCGAGGATCAGAATCCTCGAGTGTTCGTCGCAGACCGGCGGCCATGGGTGGGTGACTTCGGAAAACACGGCTTTGTCCTTTCGGGTGTGTTGTCTTTGATCTACCGACTATGATATCATACTCAATGCGTTTAATTGTTGGAAAGGGTCAATCTGTCGAATAGTCCGTTCTTTCTTCTTCCGCGACCATGAGGGGTGCGGGCGTATGAGTGGAATCTTCGTATTCGACCCCATATTTGCCGCCGTTTTCGTACTCGATTTCATGGATCAATGCAATGATTGTGTTGGCGCAAGCATCGACATCGGATTTGATTTCGGTTTCCCAAAAACGCAGGACATGCCAACCCTGTTCTTGCAATTCACCTGTAAAGCGTTTGTCCCGTTCGATGTTGCGTTCGATCTTTTTTATCCAATAGTCCCGGTTGTTTTTCAGACGGAGTTTTTTCTGTTCCCAATCCTTGCCGTGCCAAAAATCGCCATCGCAAAAAATGGCGATTTTGTGTTTTGTGATTGCGATATCGGGAGAGCCGGGAACCTTGCGGTAATTCTTTCTGTAGCGTATGCCTTGGCGCCAAAGCGCCTTTTGGAGCAACACCTCGATCATGGTCGCCTTACCCTTGATGCGGCTCATCGTGTAGCTGCGTTTTTCCTCATCGGTTCGCGTGTCAATCTTTTTAACCATTGCTGTTGCCTGTCTGTGTCGGAAGTCGAAAGAAGATGATAGTATTATACTCCAATCATATGCTAAAATAGAAGTAAAAACACAAATATTTGCCGATGGTGCAGAAGGGGCATGGCTATGGACATAAATCGAGAACTTGAGATTGTTGAAAAAGCCAAGGATTTTTTCAGAAAGCGCATCGCTTCCAATCACCTTGCCAATACAAAAAAACTAAAAGATCTGAAAAAATTCAATGTTAACCCCTTCACACATAAGTATCTTGCGCAATTTGCGTTTGGCAATGATGATCCCAAAAGCATGGCAAAGGCTATTTTATATCCGCGTGTGCTCGGCACATCGATAGCGACAACTTTTGGGAATGAGTTACAGTATTTTTGCAATGAGGTACTTACGTCTTTTGCATCCACAACATCGGGGATCGATATTGAATACAACGACATCCTCGATGGCAGACATAAGTACTGTCAGGTCAAAGCCGGCCCGACGACGATCAACAACGATGATGTGGATACAATAAAACGGCATTTTACCGCGATAAAAAATCTCGCGAAGACAAATCGGTTGACGGATTTCAATCCTCTGTTCGATTGTGTCGTCGGCGTAATCTATGGTGATGAAAAGAGTATTTCGTAGGCATACAAGAAAATCGCCAAGGAACACACGGTGCTGATAGGGCAGGATTTTTGGAAACATCTGACCGGCGATCCATTCTTTTACGAGAGGTTGATCGGCGCTTTTGCAGAGGTCGCCAAGGAAATGGACTGCTCGAAAGTGATAGAGGAGATCGTCGATGAATTGGCGGTTCAGCTTGCCTCGCTGCCGCGGTAGCTTTCCACACACTTCTTTAGCATGACTCCAATGCGCCGTGCCATCTCAACGGGAACGGCGTTTCCGATTTGTTTATACTTTTCCCCGA
>JAISGB010000207.1 GCA_031263335.1 Eubacteriales Family XIII. Incertae Sedis bacterium | reverse complement strand
CGTCGAGGAGGCGGACGGTGGCGTCCTCCTGCTCGACGAGATACACCGCCTGGGCGCGGAAGGGCAAGAGATGCTGTTCCGCCTGATCGATCAAGGGAGGTATCGGCGACTCGGCGAGACGGGCGAGGGTAGACGATCCAACGTGATCCTCATCGGAGCGACGACGGAGAATACGGAGTCCTGCCTGCTCAGAACGTTTACGCGAAGATTTCCCATATTGATCGAATTGCCGCCGTTGTCGAAGCGGCCGCTGTCCGAACGTTGCCGGATCATCTGGCAGACCTTCCTCGGGGAATCGGAACGAATCGGCTTGGAAATACGTGTCGACAGAGAAGCGATGCAGGCTTTTTCGCTCTATCCTTGCATCGGAAATATCGGCCGGCTGATCATGGATATCCGTTTTGCGTGCGCGCATTGTTTTCACAATCACGCCATCGACGGAAAGCCGGTGCGCATCGTCCGGCAATCCCTGCCGCCCCACATACAGAACCATATTCCGTTCGATCCCGGCAGTCAATACGCGGTGGACGCGCTTTGGGAGAGCTTTAAGGATTTCAAGGACTTCGTGTTTCGTCCACAAATCGGTGAACGCGCTGCCCTCTTCGATCGTGAAAACAATCTGCTCGTGGACAGGCAGACGCTGCCTATGGTGTTTTCCCGCATTGCGCGGGAGCAATCTCCGGCGAACGCGTCCCCGCCATCCCCCGAAGGCGCCTCGGCGAACAGCGAAAGCGGGTTGGCCCCGGCAAAGCCCGTCGCGGCAGGCGCGGCTGCGCGAGATGTGGAAAGGCAAGAGGGCGCCGAAGAGGGAGACCCGTCAGACGCGAGGCAAACGGCGGCGCCGCTTTGCGTCATAACGACATGCGTGACGGGTGAGGGATCCGCCGTGAAGATTGCCGAGTACATCAAGAGGGAGATTCCCTCGATCGCGGATTTCGGCATCGAGATCATTCCCTTGAACATCGATGCCAAGGGTACAACCGATTTGAGCCGGATCGGAAGCCGCGCCCTTGCTGCGGTCGGAACGGTTGAGCCGGCCGCATTGGATGTGCCCTTTATCCCGCTCGACGAACTGGTCTTTGGCGACGGACTGCGGAAGCTAACCGCCCTGCTCGAAACGGCGGCCGGAGGTATCGCCGCGAGCGACGCTTATGTATGGCAGGGAGCGAGCAGATTGCTCAAAGAAATGACGACCTTTATAGATACGGAAAAAGTGATCAGGACGGGCAGAGAGGCGTTCGATGTGTTGAGTCCCAATCTGCATCCGGATCGATTGCGGAGCCTGCAAATCCGGTTTCTCCTGCATTTGGCATGCATGTTGGAACGCGTCCTGCAAAAGTTGCCGTTGGACACGCCGGTCGACACCGAGCCCTGCGACGCTTCGCGTGTCGCGCGCCACGCGAAGATTTCCGAAGCCGTCAAAGAGATCGAGCGGGAATTCGGAGTCAGGATTCCCGATGCCGAAATCGAATTTTTGGACGACCTGCTCTACACTGTGTAACACACTTTCCCGTTTCTCCCGCTCGGAATGAGCTCTCAGGAGTTAAGGCCACCGCGCGTTCCGACGCTCGCTTCGTCCGAAAGCGCGCAACGCGCAGGATTTTCCTTTCATTCGCACCTGACGTTCTCACTACCTGTTATCATCACACAGAATAGTTGGCATATTTCTTGCTCATTGCTTTATTATACGAATTTATTGTATGGATTTGTTATACGAAAACGCATCACGGTAAAAGAGGATTGCGTCGCCACGTAGAGCGGCAGCGCAGGGAACGGTAAGGAGATATTGTATGGTAGGAATGTTGATTGTTTCACACGGCACGTTAAGCGAGGCGTTCTTGGACACGCTCGAAATGATCATGGGTAAGCAGGAAAACGCTTGCGCTCTCTCGTTGGACTACGGTACGGACGCGGAAGCGTTCCGTCGATCGGTCGCGGAGAAGGCGGACGAACTCGATCAAGGGGATGGAATCATCGTATTCGCGGATTTGTTCGGCGGCACACCGTCCAATTCCGTCATCGCTTGCATGAGGGAGAAGCACTTCACCGCTTTCGCGGGCGTAAACCTCCCGATGTTGATCGAATGTGCCGCATCACGCGAGGATATGAGCCTCGCAGAATTGGTTGATTGTCTCGAAAAAGCCGGCGAAAACGGGATTATCAATATATGGAAGGTATTTATGGAAAAAGGAGGCGCTCATGGCGGAAACGAAATTCAGAGTAGACAGTAGGTTGATTCACGGACAGGTCATCGCAAGATGGGCGAAGAAATGGGGCACGCGTCGTATCATAATCGCGGACGAATCGCTCGCCAATGACGATTTCATGAAAGACATCTATGTGATGGCGGCGCCGCCCGACATCAGGGTGGACGTATGTACGCCCAAGCAAGCGGTCGAGATGTGGACGAACGGCGATATTCAAAAGACAGCGACCTTGCTCCTGTTCAAGAATATACCCGGTGTGTACGAAGCGGTTCGCGAGGGGTTGGCTATCGCCGACCTGCAAATCGGAGGATTGCCCGGCGGCCCGGGCAGAGAGCTGGTATACAAAGCCATTTCTTTGGACGGGACCGACAGGAAGCTGCTTGACGAATTGTCCCAATCAGGCGTGCGCGTCTTTTTTCAGATGCTTCCCGAAGAAGAACCCTGCCTTTACGAAAAAAAGAACGCTTGAAGAGCTTGAATCAGGAAAGGAGATATGCGGTAGGGACATATCGCACTAGGTAAACTAATCATGGATATATCATTGGCATTATTCGCATTATTCACGGGGGTCTACTATTGGATCACCTTTACGGTCATCGGGTATACGATATCGGACGCTTTATTTTCCCCGGTCGTCGCGGGGTTCATCATCGGTCTCCTTCTCGGAGATGTACAGACGGGATTGATTCTCGGCGCAACCATCCAACTGATCTATATCGGCATCATCGGCGCGGGGCAGAATTGGCCGGCTGATGAATGTCTGGCGACCTTGATCGTCGTCCCGCTCGCAATCAAGACGGGCCTGTCGATCGAAGCCGCGGCGGCGCTCGCGGTGCCGATCAGTCTGCTCGGCATGTTCCTGAACAATCTGCGGCGCGGAGGCAATGTCATCTTCGTCCACAGGGCGGACAAAGCGGCGGCGGCGGGGAACCATCGGGCGATCTTCAGAAACGCCGCGATCTACCCGCCTCTGTTGAGCTTCGCTCTCGTGGTTCCGCCTGTGTTCATCGCGAACTACTTCGGGAGCAAGGTCATCGATCCGGCGTTGGAAGTCATCCCGGGATGGATCATGCACGCGCTGGAACTCTGCGGCGGCGTACTGCCGTGCCTCGGTATCGCGATGACGATGACGATGATCGGGAAACGGAACAATTTCGCCTTGTTCTTTGTCTCCTTCTTCATCGTCGTCTACGCGGGCATGGACATCATGTTTGCTGCGATCATAGGACTCTGCGTCGCGTTCTTCGTCGTTTTCAACCGGAACAAGGATGACTTGTCCTCCATCGCGGAGGGGAAAAACGCGGAGGTCGCCGGCGCCGGCGAGACCCACTTGATCCTGTCCCAGAAGGATGTGAAGCGGCTGTTCTTTCGATGGTATTTCCTGACCGAGGTGTCGAATTCCTTCGAACGCCTGCAATCGCTGTCATTCTGCGCCGCGATCGCGCCGGCCTTGAAGAAGCTCTATCCGGATAAGGAAGCGCTGTCGGAGAGCCTGGAACGCCATCTCCAATTCTTCAACACGGAAGGTATCTTCGGCGCCGTCATTCACGGAACGACGTTGGCGATGGAAGAACAGAAGGCGCAAGGCGCGGATATTCCGAGCGAAATGATCACAAACATCAAGACCGGGCTCATGGGACCCTTGGCCGGTATCGGCGACACGCTGACATGGGGCACGATGCGCCCTATCCTGCTCGGATTGGCGGCGTCGTTTGCCATGAAAGGCAGCCCCGTCGGGGTCATCTTCCCGTTCGCCTTTGCGGTCATCACCTATATCCTGGGGAATTATCTCTGCGGAATCGGATACAAATTCGGTCGGGAATCGATAAAAAACCTGCTTGAAAGCGGATTGATCAAGGACGTGATCTACGGCGCGGGCATCATGGGTATGTTCATGATGGGAACCCTGGCCGCGAATTACGTCGAGGTCAGCACGCCGGTCACGTTCGCCTTGAACGGTGAAGATATGGCGGTTCAGGATTTTCTGGACGGCGTCGTCAAAGGCATGTTGCCGTTGGCTTTCGTCATCGGAACTTATTTCTTCCTGAAAAAATTCCCGTACAAGCTCCTCTGGGCGCTGCTCATCATCTTGAGCATCTGTCTGCTGGGTTCGCTTACGGGCGCGCTGTAAACAAAGATTGTCCGCTTCCGCGCCGGATCGGACACACGGTACAGGCGCGCCGGCTTGCGAGCCGGCGCGCCTGAGAAAAACGGAGAACGTTTATGAAAGAGGCACATCGAATCAAATCCGAAATAGACGCGGCCTACGCCGGGTTGGCGCCCGTAGTGGCCGACCTGTCCGCCTATATTTACAACAATCCGGAGACGGCGTTTCAGGAGTATAAGGCCGCGGAGAAATTGACCTCGGCGCTGTCCGCCGAGGGATTTTCCGTGATGCGGGAAGCCGGCGGGCTGGAAACAGCCTTTCGAGCGACCTTTGACAACGCGAAAGCGGACGACGACGCGATCAGGATCGGGATTGTCGCGGAGTACGACGCCCTGCCCGGACTCGGCCACGCCTGCGGTCACAATGTGATCGCCGCATCCGCGTTCGGCGCCGCCGTCCTCTTAAAACGCGCCATGCAATCGGAGCATATTCCGGGCGTCGTTTCCGTCATCGGAACGCCGGCGGAGGAGGACGGCGGCGGAAAGATCATCCTGGCGGAACGGGGCGTATTCGCCGGATTATCCGTTTGCTTTATGATGCATCCCACGTCGGGAAAGACGAGGATCGCGGGGAAATGCCTGTCGTCTCGCGAGATGAACCTGTCGTGGAAAGGCGTTTCCGCTCACGCGGAGGCTCACCCGGAAAACGGTGTCAACGCGTTGGACGCGCTGCATGTCTACTATGCCGCGGTCGCGTGTCTGAGGCAACAACTGCCGCCGGACGTGCGCATCGCACAGGTCGTCGCGAACGGCGGAACGGATGTGGGAATGATTCCTGATCTCGCGTCGTTGAAAGCGGATATCGTATCGGAGGATGAGAACCTCATTCCGACGACGGAAAAAATGAAGAACTGCGCGCGGGGAGCGGCTCTCGCGACCGGAACCGAGGTCGTGATCGAAGAGAGAGCCGGCTATCGGGGCAGATTGCCCAACAAGACCCTCGGGGATGTATTCAAAATGAATTTGGGAATACTGGGAGAACCGGTCATGGACGGGATGCCCCCGGATTTCGGAACCACCGATTTCGGAGACGTGACGAGGCTGATGCCCTGTTGCAATCCGTATGTCTCCTTGCTGCCGGAGCGGAAAATATCCAACCACACGGAGGAATTCCGCGAGCTCGCGATTTCGGAAAGATCCGTAAAGGTGACGGAAATCGCCGCCAAGGTGATGGCGTACTCCGCCGTCGATCTCTTGCTCGACCGCACTATAGTGTCGGCGGCTCAAGAAGAATTTGAAAGGAGCGTATAGCGCGCTATGGAAAATCTGAACGATATAGGGGTGATCGGTATTTCCGTTATGGGAAGTGGGATCGCTCAAAATCTCGCGCGACGCGGCCTGCACACCTCTGTTTACAACAGGGACTTTCGGAAGATAACGACATTCTTCGAAAACATCAAGGACGACCGAACGGAAAGC
>JAISGB010000189.1 GCA_031263335.1 Eubacteriales Family XIII. Incertae Sedis bacterium | reverse complement strand
TGTGGCAGTGCAGCTGCTGATCCTCCACCGTGTAGACGCCCCTGCACTCGAAATTATCCTCCGGCCTTACGGCGCCCGTCTCAAGCGCGGACGATACCGTGATGAGCTTGAACACGGAACCGGGTTCGTACAGATCGCTGATGATGGGATTGCGCCACATGGCGCTCAGATATTCGGACTGTTCCGCATCGCTCATGGCCTCAAAGGTCGCCTGCGCCTTCTTGCCGACGGGCTTGTAAGGGCTGTTCAGATCGTACTCGGGATAGGTGGCCATGGCGAGGACATCGCCGTTGTTCGGATCCATGACAATGGCCTCGACCTTGTCGGGTTTTACATCCTTGTAGGTCTGCTTGATGACTTCCTCCACATGATACTGCACCGTCTCATCGATCGTCGTTACGACATTCATCCCATCCTGCTTGTCATAGTTCGTATTCGCGCCGCCAGAGATGGGGTTGCCCTTCCCGTCCGCGTTCATGATGCGGCGCCCCGAGATACCGCTGAGATAGTGATCGTACTCCATCTCGACGCCGCTCTGGCCGTGGCCGTCGTTGTTGACCGTGCCGATCACATGCGCGGCGAAGGCGCCCATCGGGTATTGACGGGATGAGTGCTCATCCACCTCGATGACCTTCAGCTTGCGATCCTCAATGCCCTGATCGATGATGGCCATCTGGTCCTTCGTAACGTCGCGCGCGATGCGGGCGCGGCTGTTGGTCGTCTTCATCTTCTCATCGATGTCCGCCTTGTCCATGCCGAGGGCCTGCGACAGGAGCTGCGCGGCATAGGAGAGCTGCTCCTGCCGTTCCGCGTCCTTCATCGTGTCGCCCGCATAGGGTTTCAGCCTCAGGTAGATCGTATAGCTGTCCGTGCTGACAGCGAGTTCCTTCATGTTGCGATCGAGAATGTCCCCGCGCCGCGCCGGGATGATCTCATCCTTGATCTGACTCTCCGCGGCCTTGCTCGCGTAAATGTCCGTCGCGACGACCTGAATATAGCCGATGCGGAAACCAAGGATCGAAAAAAGCACAACGATGACCGCGAATGCCGCGATCATCCTGTTTCGAATCGTGCTCAAACCGACTGAGGCTCGTCTGCCGCCCTTACGTCTCATATGCCTCCTCCCGGATCGATTGCGCCAGATCCTTACTCTTGTCCTTTTTCTTCGCCTTCTTCAGTTCATTGGTATATTTCAGTTGGTCCGCCGCCGGATAATCCATCTTGAGTTCCTTCTTCGCGCGCTTTTCTATCGTCTCAAGGTTGCGGTCCTTTTCGATCGCCACGTACAAGTCGTCTATGTCCTTCTGGACGATCGCCGTGTCCGCGTTCACCTTGTTGATCTCGTGTTGAATGGAAACGCTGTACGCCTCGATGCCGATGACGCCGATGAATATGAGTCCGAACAACACGGCAAAGAAGATCATCGCGCCCTTTTCACCCGTCGTGATATGCAGACTGACGGGATGCGGATAACGACTGATGCGTACGCCTTCATCCTCCGCGTTTTTGCGTCTTCGCGCATGCCGCCGCTCAGCGGGAGACAGGGGCAGGTCGTCGATGAGCCCGCCGTACACGGAAGCTGTATTCGCCTGTGAAGCGTACCTTGCCATGATCCTTGTCCGATCTCCTTGCGGCGCAATTCCGCGCCATTTCTCCGCTATAATTTTTCGAGCACCCTCAGTTTCGAGCTACGCGCCCGGGGGTTTTCCGATGTTTCCCGCTCAGACGGGACCATCGGTTTCCGATTCACGCGTATGGCGTCGGGATTCAACCCACAGACGCATCGCGGGATATCCGGCGGGCATACGCATGGATTTTCCCGCCTGCGGAAGGCTGTTTTCACGATTCGATCCTCGAGGGAATGAAACGTGATGACCGCCAACCGACCGCCCGCCGAGAGCACATCGACGAAGTCGTCCACCGCCCTTTCGATCTGACCCAACTCATCGTTCACCTCGATGCGTATGGCCTGAAACGTCCGCTTGGCGGGGTGCGGACCTTCGCGCCGCGCCGACGCGGGGATGGCCGCCTTGATGATCTCCGTCAACCGGTGCGTATCTTCGATCGCTTCCCGGCTCCTTTCCTTTACAATAAAGGAGGCGATCCGGCTTGCCCATCTCTCCTCTCCGTAATCCCGGATCACACGTGTGAGCGCGTCCTGATCGTACGCGTTCACCACCCGATACGCGGTCAGCGCGTCCGAGTCCTGAGGCGCGCCCGAACGGTTCATCCTCATGTCTAACGGCGCGTTCCGCATGTACGAAAAGCCCCGCTCAGGCGCGTCGAGCTGCCGGGACGAAACGCCCAGATCGAGCAGCGCGCCATCGATGAGTCGAACGCCGTTTTCGCGCAGAATCCACTTGATATCGGCAAATTCCGCGTGAACGAACACCTTTCGGCAAGGGGAACCTTCAAGCCTTCCCTTCGCCGCGTCTATTGCCTCGCGGTCACGGTCAATGCCGATGAACAGCGCGTTCGGCCCCAACTTTTCACATACGCGCGACGCGTGCCCACCCCCACCGAGCGTCCCATCCACATATGTTCCTTCCCTGCGAACGGCAAGACCGTCGAGCACGGCCGCAGCCATTACGGGTATATGCGCGTAATCCACCGCCATCCGCGACGCCCCCCTGCGGCCTTGAAGCCGTCTCCTAAGCCCCGTCCACGTATTTGAGCATGTCGGCGAAGAGCGCGTCCGGATCGATGGATTCGGAATCCATTTCAGACTCGTACCGCTCCTTGCTCCAAATTTCGACATGCTCGATATTGCCCAACGTGACCGTTTCCTTCACGATGCCCGCAAAGTTGATAAATTTCTGCGGCAAATTGATACGTCCCTGCTTATCGATGTCGCAATCCCTTGAGTTTGCCGCGTAGAAACGCTTCAACTTGCGGGCGCTCTTATCCTCAAACGGCCTGTTCAATAGATGCTCGTCGAGGAAACGCTTGTAGGCCTCAACCGTGTAGATATAAAGGCATTTGTCCGCGCCCATGACGAGCATACACGTCTCTCCGAGTTCGTTCCTGAATTTGGAGGGGATCATGCACCGGCCCTTATCGTCTATGGAATTTTGAAATGTACCAAAAAACAACTGTGGCCTCCAACGCGAATAGATCGACATCTTCGTAACGCGCGCATGGTCTCAACTTAAAGACAGTCAGCTACGTTACTACTTTTTTACAATGATAAACCACTTCTCCCCATTTAACAACAAAAAAATCGCTATTTTTATCGTTTCTTCACCACCCATGAAGGATATTTTGTCGTTTTTTTCTACTCGACGCGGCTTATGCCCATATGTAGTAGGGAACCACTGTTCGCACCCAAGATCGTGATGTTGCGAGTCGCACATAAACGTTTTATAATGACTATGAGGTA
>JAISGB010000173.1 GCA_031263335.1 Eubacteriales Family XIII. Incertae Sedis bacterium | reverse complement strand
CATACATGTCCATTTCAGGGAACCGGGCTTCACGCACAAGGAGGACATCGAGAGCGGATGCGCTGCGGCAGCCGCGGGCGGATACACGACGGTCTGTTGCATGCCGAACACCGATCCCGCCATCGACAGAGTCGAGACGCTGCTCCGCGTCGATCGAAGGGGACGGGAGGCTTCGGACGTGAACCTCTTCGCCGTCGGCGCCATGACGATGGGGCAACGGGGGATCGAACTCGCGCGGATCGCCGAGATGGATCGCGCGGACACGCGATGCCGGGAACGCACGGGACACGGCGTCGCGGGGATATCCGAGGACGGCAAGAGCCTACTCGACGAGCGGCTCATGACGGAGGTCCTGCGGACGGCCAAGGCATTGGGGCTTCCCGTCATGGATCACGCGGAAGCCGGTACGCCGGCCGGCGGCTGTATCAACGAAGGGCCGATCGCGCGCGCCTTGGGCGTCCCCGGCATTCCCCGCGAAACGGAGACGCGCATTGTCGAACGGGACATCCGATTGGCGGAGGAGACCGGCGCGCGGATACATCTGCAACATATCAGCGCAGCGTGGAGCGTCGAGGCGATCCGCACGGCGAAGAAACGGTTGCCCGGACTCACCGCAGAGACGGCGCCCCATTATTTTTCCCTGACGGAGGACTGTGTACCCGCGTTGGGAACGATGGCGAAGATGAATCCGCCGCTCCGGTCGGAGGAGGACAGGCAGGCGGTGATCGAAGGGCTGTCGGATGGAACGATCGACGTCATCGCGACGGATCACGCGCCCCACACCGCCCCGGAAAAGGAAGCGCCCCTCGCAGACGCCCCGTTCGGCGTCACGGGATTGGAGACGGGATTCGCGGTGAGCTATTCGTCCTTGGTGGTTCCGGGATTCCTTACACTGCGGGAACTCATCGACCGGATGAGCCGGAAGCCGGCGCGGATCATCGGCTTGGCCGGAGGGATGATCGGCGAGGGCTTGCCCGCGGACATCATGATATTCGACGCCGATACGCCGTTTGTCATAGACGCCGCACGCTTCGCGTCGAAGGGACGAAATACGCCGTTCGACGGCATGGAGGCGCGGGGGCGCGTATTATACACGATATGCGGCGGGAAATTATGTTATGATGATACTTGAAGGAGAACTTATGATAGACAGACTGATCGATCGAATCGAGGCGCTGAACAATCCGACGGTGGTGGGCTTGGATCCCGCGCCGGAGATGATGCCGGACGGCCTGCGCCGCGAGATGTATGAGCGGTTCGGCAAGACGCCCAAGGCCGTGGCCGAGATGTTCCTGCGCTTCAACCGCGCGATCATCGACAGCATCGCGGACATCGTCCCCGCCGTAAAGCCGCAGATCGCCATGTACGAGCGATACGGTCTCGACGGCGTCACGACCTACCTTCAAACGACGGAATACGCCGCATCGAAAGGACTCTTGGTGATCGGCGATATCAAACGGGGCGACATCGCGAGTACCGCCGAGGCGTACGCGGCGCATCTCGCGGGGGTTGAGGTGGAGGGCGCGCGCTTCGATCTGTGGAAGGAGGACGCCGTGACGGTCAATCCCTACCTCGGCGGAGACAGCATCGCGCCATTTCTGCAAGCCTGCAAGGATTTTGACAAGGGCGTCTTTGTCTTGGTCAAGACCAGCAACGCGGGCAGCGGGGATATCCAAGATCTGCAAATCGGGACGACCGGCGGCGCGGATCGAGGCGAGACGGTCTGTATGCGGGTAGCGAGATTGGTGGAGCAATGGGGCCGGGACTCCGTCGGCGCGCGAGGATACAGCCGCGTAGGAGCCGTGGTGGGCGCCACACAAGGGAAAACAGGGGAACACCTGCGATCCCTGCTCCCCCACACCTTCCTCTTGGCGCCGGGCTACGGCGCGCAGGGCGCGCGCGCG
This sequence comes from Eubacteriales Family XIII. Incertae Sedis bacterium, assembly GCA_031263335.1. Lineage (GTDB taxonomy): Bacteria > Bacillota > Clostridia > Peptostreptococcales > Anaerovoracaceae > JAISGB01. The sequence goes on along the minus strand of JAISGB010000173.1, from coordinate 1,349 downwards.
GAGGACATCAGGGGATTCTTCGACGCGCGCGGCGGCGGCGCCATCGTCAACTCGTCTCGCGGCGTCATCGCGGCGTGGAGGAAGGAACAGGCGTCTTCGCGCGCGGAAGCGGGACCCGGATCGGGAGAAGCCGTCACATTGGACGATGTGGGCAGCGCAGCGCGGCGGGCGGCCGTCGAGATGAGGACGAGGCTCAGGGAGATCACCGGATGACGGAGGACAGGCTGAGAAGAGAAGCCGTCCGTGAGACGGAGATCGAGGAAAACGCACCCATCGCCACGAGGATATTCCGCATGAAATTGCGCGCGGAGGGCATCGCCGCGTCGATCGGCCCGGGGCAATTTCTGAATCTGTACCTCAACGACGGCGCGCTGCTGTTGCCCCGTCCGATCGGCGTCGCCGACGCTGAGGATGATCGCGTGACGCTCATATACGCGGTGGTGGGTCGCGGGACCGAGACTCTGTCGACGTACGCGAAGGGTTCAATCCTACGCTTCCTCGGCCCGAACGGGAACGGCTACGACATCGACGCCGTCGGCGCGCGCGCCATCCTGATCGGCGGGGGTTTGGGCATCCCGCCCCTGTTGTTCGCCGCCAAGCGCGTCCGCGCGCGCGGCGCGAAGACCATTGCCGTTCTCGGTTACCGAGATGAGCAATACTGTCTGCGCGACATGCGCGCCGCCTGTGATTCGGTGTACGCCATCTCGGAGCGCGCCGTTCCGGATGCGGACGGGCGGAAAGCGCCGCGCGAAACCGACGGCGACACGGGGAGGACGGGCCGCGTGACGGATCTCTTGGCGCATCTTGAGTCAAGCGGAGCGTTTGACATGAATGACGCGACCGTATTGGCCTGCGGCTCCATGCCCATGTTGCGGGCGGTGGCGCGATGGTCGGCGACGCGAGGGATCCCCGCCCAGGTTTCCATGGAGGAGCGTATGGGTTGCGGATACGGCGCATGCGTCGGTTGCACCTGCGCCGTAAAAGCGGACGCGCCGGAAAGCGGCGGAGCGATCCTTCGGCGCAAGGTCTGCGCGGACGGCCCCGTGTTTCGGGCCGATCGGATCGTATGGGACGCGGACCCGTCGGCGACGCGGGCGCGGGATTAACGGATTTTGGGCGAAAGCGGACAGATATACGGAAAGGCGAGGTTCCATGGCGGTCGCGAAGATCGGAGAACAGGATACGCGCGTGAACATCTGCGGGATAACGTGGAAGAATCCCGTCACGACGGCGGCGGGGACGTTTACGGCCAAGGAGAGCGGGCGATACTACGATCCGAATCTCTTGGGTTGCGTGACGACGAAGGGCGTGTCCCTATCCCCGTGGACGGGCAACCCGACGCCGCGCAT
>JAISGB010000130.1 GCA_031263335.1 Eubacteriales Family XIII. Incertae Sedis bacterium | reverse complement strand
AGATGGCGAAAATCCTCCCGAGCGTGGATATTGCTCATATGCACCTCGACCGTGGGGACTTCCGAGGAGGCGATGGCGTCGCGGATCGCGATGCTGTAATGCGTGTAGGCGCCCGCGTTCAGAATGACGCCGTCCGCGCCGTCCGCCTCATGAATGGCGGTGACGATCTCCCCTTCGACATTGCTCTGAAAAAAGGACAGGGAACACCCGAGCGACGCGGCCTTCCCCAACAGATAATCGTTGACCTCCGCGAGGGTATCCCGTCCGTATTGCTCCGGCTCCCGTTTGCCCAACCGATTCAGATTGGGTCCGTTGATGACGACGATACGCTTCATCAGCATGCACCTCCCTCCGTTACCAATTAATTGATAAAGACTGCACCCCCCTCCCTCAGATCGTGCGGTAACAGCCCAACACCTCCAGATACTCCGTAACCCCCGCAGCGTGGCGCAAGGTGTCGCAGATCATCGGATCGAGGATGTTGCCCGCAAGCTCTGCGAAGAAACGGTAGCTCCCCGCGGAGGCGGGCCGGGACTCGATGCGCGTCAGATCGACGCCCGCAGCCATGAAGGGCAACAAAGCCTCACAGAGGGAGCCGGCCCTGTGCGCGAGCGAGAAGGTGACGGAGATCAGATCGCTCCGCTCGTCGTATTCCGGCTCCCGCCCGATAACCACAAACGATGTCCGGTTGTCCGCCGCGTCCATGACGTCCGGCGCGAGGATCTCGAGACCGTTGATCTCGGCGGCGAACCGCGAACCGATGGCCGCGACCCTGTCGCTGTCCGCTTCCCGCACCTTTCCCGCCGCCACCGCCGTATTGCTGCAGGCGATCAAATCCCACGCCTTCCCTTGCAGGAAGCGGTGACATTGCTTGAACCCCTCGGGATGCGAATAGACCTCGCGGACAGCGTCCAAGGTCGTACCCTCCCGCGCGATGAGGCAGTGATTGATGTCGATCCAAGTCCGACCCACCACATAACAACCGTAGGTCCGCAACAGATCGTAGGTCTCGCCGATGGCGCCCGATTGGGAATTCTCGATGGCGACCACCCCGTAATCCGCGTCCCGCGTCTTGACGGCGTCGAAGACATCCTCAAAGAACGGGACTGCGGACAGCGCCGCGTCCGGGAAGAGCTTGCGCGCCGCCTGCTCGCTCCACGCGCCCGGCGCCCCCTGATGGACACAACGCACATCGTCGGTCTTGGGCGCGCGCGGCGGCGGTAGGAAAGGCTCGTCGCCCGCAAACTGCAAACGGCGTTGGTATTCCCGCGCCAAGGCCATGAGGGAGCGTACGAACAGGCTCACCTCCCCCTTCAGATCGTCGAGTACGAGAGCCGCAGCGCGCTCCGTGACCTCCTGCTCGCGCGATCCGTCGTAAATGGACAGATTGTTTTCCCGCTTGAGATCCCCCACTTCACGCGCCAACTGCATACGCCGCTCAAAGAGTTCGACGAGTTCCTCGTCCACAAGGTCGATCTTGTCCCTGAATTGTTTCAATTCCGTGTCCATCATACTGCCTCCATCTCCGCGTAGTTTTGATTCAATTTACTTCTATGGCCGTCCGCACCGCCCCGATCGCGCGCATGAGTTTATCGAACAGCGCAGGCGTGATGGACTGCTGGCCGTCGCACAGCGCGCACTCGGGTTGGTTATGCACCTCTATCATCAGCCCATCGGCCCCTGCGGCGGCGGACGCCAACGCCATCGGGTATACCAGATCCCAATAACCGGTCCCGTGTGAGGGATCCACGACCACGGGCAGATGGGATCGCTTTTTCAGGGCGGGTACGGCGGAGACGTCCAAGGTGTTCCGCGTCGCCGTCTCGAAGGTGCGGATCCCCCGTTCACAGAGGATGAGGTCGGGCGTACCGCCCATCAGCACGTAGTCCGCAGCCTGCAAAAGCTCATCGAGCGTGTTGGACAGGCCGCGTTTGAGCAACACCGGTTTCCCGAGCCCGCCCACCTCTCGCAACAATGGGAAGTTCTGCATGTTCCGCGCCCCGATCTGGATCACATCGACGTCGCGCGCAAAGACATCCAAATACTGGATCGACATGATCTCCGTCACGATGGGCAAACCCGTCTTTTCCCGCGCGATCTTCAGCAGATCCAACCCGTCCAAGCCCAAGCCTTGGAAGGAATACGGCGACGAACGCGGCTTAAACGCGCCGCCCCGAAGCAGGGACGCGCCCGAACGCTTGACATCCCGCGCGATGGACAGGATCTGAGCCTCGCTTTCGATGGAACACGGACCCGCGATGACGGCGAAGTGCCCCGCACCGAGCTTCACGCCGCCCGGCAGGGCGACCTCCGAGTCCCCGGGATGGAAATGCCTTCCCGAGAGCTTGTACGGTTCGGACACGCGCATCACGCGCTCGACGAAATCGACCCGCTGAAGGGCTTCCTCGGAAACGGAGGATGTGTCGCCCACGAGACCGAGGACGCGCTTGCTCTCGCCCCGGATATCCTGCACGATCAATCCCCTGCTTTCCAGATCCCGTCTCAGTCCGTCGACCTGCGCGTCGGCGGCGTCCAAATTGAGAATTACAATCATAGCTTGGTATTCTTCCTTTCTTTATTTTGCGCTTCCCGGATCGGCTCAGGCAACCCCACGCCGTCCGTGGTTTCGGACAACTCCTCAAGGATTGCGCCGAACAGCGCCTCCCGATCGACCGCCCTGTTCAAAAATAGCTCGTCCGCGAGCAACCCCTGATAGACCAACATCCCGAGTCCGTTGACGACGCGCATGCCCAACGTCTTCGCCGCCGCAAGCAACTCCGTCTCGGCGGGACGGTAGATCAGGTCATATACCAAGGCGTCCCTCGGGAGCTTTTTGAGAAAATCGAAATGCAGGAACTTGGCGGAAACCCCCTCCATGCCGAGCGGCGTGGCGTTGATGAGGATGTCCGCGTCGCACAGGACATCGGAGAGATCGTCGCCGCGCCCGATCGCGAAATCATACGAGGCGATCCCCGGCGTCGCGCCCGATCCGGCTTGAACCGCCG
>JAISGB010000117.1 GCA_031263335.1 Eubacteriales Family XIII. Incertae Sedis bacterium | reverse complement strand
CGAATACATCTTCCGTTGCGCGGCGGATATCTCGGATCCGCATTTCTCCGGGTTGGCGAAGCGCCTGTTGACCGACAACAAGGAGCGTCTCATGTATTGGCCGGCCGCCGCGAAGAACCATCATGCCGAATACGCGGGTCTGCTCTATCACGTCAAGCGGATGCTCATGATGGCCGAACGGTTCTGCGAGGTATATACCAACCTTAGTAAAGATCTCTTGGTTACGGGCGTGCTCATACATGATATGGAAAAACTGAACGAGATGAACGCGGATACGAACGGCGTCGTCTCCGAGTATACCTTCGAGGGCATCCTGTTGGGGCATTTGATCCAGGGGATCGTCTCCGTCGACAGGTTGTCGGAGGAACTCGCCATCCCCCACGAGAAGAAGATCATGTTGGAACATATGGTGCTCTCTCATCACTACGAACCGGAGTACGGGAGTCCCAAGCGGCCGCTGTTCCCCGAAGCGGAGGCCCTGCACTATTTGGACATGATAGACTCGAAGATGTTCGATATGGAGGAAGCCATGTTCGGCGCGGAACCGGGCGCCTTCTCCGACCGGATTTGGACCTTGGACAATCGGCGGGTGTACCGGCGAACGTGGTAGCGTGAGCATTAAGCATGGGCGCCGGGGTTCGCCTCCCCTATGCTTGAGGCGGCGGAGACGGAATGCGCAATGGACGAACTCATCAATAAACGCGGCGTCATCAATTCCATCGTTTTTCATAATGAGGAAAACGGCTATACCATCGCCCGCGTGGACGGAAAGGGCGAGCGGTTCACCGCCGTGGGCCACCTGCCGGGCGCGCGAGCCGGTATGGGTTTTGAGTTCTCCGGCCGATGGATCGTTCATCGCAATTACGGCGAGCAGTTCGCGTTCACGGGGTATCGGGAGATCGTACCCGATACGAAGGACGACATTGAGGTGTTCTTGGCCTCCGGCGCCATACGGGGCATTGGCCCCAAGATGGCGAAGGCCATCGTGGGCATGTTTGGCGATAAGACATTGGAGGTCTTGGAACACGAACCCCACCGGCTGTTGGATGTGGATGGCGTCGGAAAGAAAAAACAGGCGGTCATCAGCGAATCCTTCGCGGAACATCGGGAGTTCGCCGGCGTGGTGCTGTATTTCCGACAATACGGCGTTTCCCCCGTTGCGGCCATGAAGCTCTATCGCGAATACGGCGCCTTGGCGGTGGACGCGGTCAATGAGAACCCCTATCGAATCATAGACGATGTGTTCGGGATCGGTTTCCGGATGGCCGACGCGATCGCCATGAAGTTGGGCGTGGAGGCGAACGGCGAATGCCGCATACGGGCCGGTCTCGTCTATATCCTGCGGCGCGGCGTCGCAGACGGAAATACCTTCCTGCCCAAGGAGGAACTCAAAGAAAAGGCGATCCTGCTCTTGGATGTCACGGGCGACGAGATCGAAGACACCCTCTTTTCGCTGATCTTGGACGGAACGGTGGACGCGATCAATCCGGACGGTTCGGAGGCGATAGCCCTCAGCGTGTTCCGCGTGGCGGAACAGAGTGTGAGCGCGAACCTCCTGCGCTTGAGCAAGGCGAGCCTGAAAGCGATCATGACGGACACGGACGGTTTGATACGCGCCACCGAGGAATCTTCGGGCATCAGGCTTTCGGACAATCAAAAATCGGCGGTCAAATCCTCGTTGGACAGCGGCGTCTTTGTGATCACGGGGGGTCCCGGGACGGGAAAGACGACCATCATCAACGCCATCACGGATATTTTATCCCACTGCGGTTTTCGCACGTCTGTCGCGGCGCCCACGGGAAGGGCGGCCAAGCGGATCACGGAGACGACCGGACACCCGGCTTCGACCATACATCGGTTGCTCGAATACACCTATGGCGAGGATGACGATGAGGCGATGTCCTTCGGGCGCAACGCGGAGAACCGGTTGGAGTGCGACGCCGTGATCGTCGATGAGGCGTCCATGATCGACGTGTTGCTCATGAAGGCGCTCGTGGAGGCGATTCCGGACGGTGTGCGGCTCATCGTCGTCGGGGACGCGGATCAGCTCCCACCCGTCGGGGCCGGCAACGTCCTCAGGGATATGTTGGCCTGTGAAGTCCTGCCCGCCGTGCGTTTGACGGAGATATTCCGACAGGCGGAGGAGAGCATGATCGTCGTAAACGCCCATAGGATAGACCGAGGGGAGTACCCTTCCTTCCGGCACGAAGACACGGACTTCTTTATGTTACGGCGGAGCGGGGACGCGAACATCCTGCGCACGGTGATCGATCTGTGCGTCAACAGGTTACCCGGGCATTTCGACGATTTTGACGCGTTGCGGGACATACAGGTACTGACGCCCATGAAGAAGGGCGTCCTCGGAAACATCAATCTCAACCGGGAACTGCAACGGGCGCTCAATCCCCCTTCTCCGGCGCGGGTCGAGAAGACCTATGGCGAGCGGGCGTTTCGCGAAGGGGACAAGGTCATGCAGATCAAGAACAACTATGCGCTGAAATGGGTGAGTTCCGAGGATTTCAGCGAAGGGGAGGGTGTATTCAACGGCGACATGGGTTACATCGAACAGATCGACGACGACTTTGGTTCGATCACCGTCGTCTATGATGAGGTGAAACACGTCACATACGAGACCGACAAGTTGGACGAGTTGGAACACGCCTATGCCGTGACCGTACACAAGAGCCAAGGAAGCGAATTCCCCGCCGTGGTCATTCCCATATTCGCCGTGGCGCCGACCTTGGCCACGCGCAATCTCATCTATACGGCCATCACGAGGGGGAAGCGGTTGGTGGTTCTCGTGGGTTCCGAGGATCGGCTCCGTGCGATGATCGACAATGATCGCCGCAAGGATCGATATTCGGCGCTCAAGTTTCTGTTGCGGGACAATTACGATGTTTTTTGACCAAAGCGTCGAAGCGGACGCGCGCGGATCGGATTGCGCCGGACAGATCCCCGAAACCCGTCGAGGCTTCCTCTCCCGGCTCGGCGAATTGCTGTTCCCATCAGGCATCTATTGCGTCGCCTGCGGCAACGTCATCGACGAGACCTCCCCATATGCCCTCTGCGACAGATGCCTGAGGGAGATCGATTGGAATACGGGCAAGGTCTGCGCGAAATGCGGCAAATCATTGGAAGTCGGGCGGGCGGAGGATCGGGATGCCCACGAGGAAGGCGTTCCCGGGGCGGGGTCGGACACGCTTTGTTTCGACTGCGAGGCGGGGGATCGGGTGTTTCGCAGGGGCTATGCCTGCGTCACCTACGCGGGTCCCGCGCGGGAGATCGTGCGGGCGCTGAAGTACCGCGACCGCGCCTATATTGCGGAACGGTTGGCCGAGATCATGCGAGATCGGATCCTCGACGAGATCGACGCGGAGACCGGGGAGGTGTTTGCGCCCGATTTGATTCTTCCCGTCCCGATGTATATAATTAAAAAAAGGAAGCGAGGCTACGATCAGGCGATCCTCATGGCGCGGCGCCTCGCCCTGTGGTTACGGATTCCGTGCGAGGAGCGTTGTCTTGTGCGGCGCGAGGCGACCGCTGTCATGAGCGGTCTGAGCCGGGACGCGCGGAGGCGCAATGTGCGGGACGCATTTGCCCTTCGTGAGGGCGCGGCGGATCGGGTCGCGGGGCGGCGTGTCCTGCTTGTGGACGATGTGTTCACGACGGGCA
>JAISGB010000081.1 GCA_031263335.1 Eubacteriales Family XIII. Incertae Sedis bacterium | reverse complement strand
GTTTTTTGATCCCCGCCTCACCGATCGCTTCATTTGGATTGATATGCATATCGAGCGGGCATCCGCAATAATAGGGAAGCAAATCCGGTTTTGTGAAGGACCTCACCGTCGCCGTCGGGCCATTCAGATCGACCCCGTTCATCGGGGAATAGTTGTTGCTGACCGGTTCCCCCGCCGGCCTGCCGTCGGGTGTCGCGTCCGTCGTCATGCCGATATCGCCGGCACGTTCAAATGTGCCGATGATCGGAGCGTTGTGTATCTCAGGGTATGCGCTGTTGATTCCGTCGATGAATCGCGCCAAGTCCTCCATAAAACGAACAGCGATTTCGTCCGCAAAATCGTCGTCGTTCCCAAATTTCGGCGCCCGATTGACCAATTTTTGCCGGAGTGCTTCCTTCCCTTCAAAGTTGGACTTGAGCGCGTCAATCAAGGCATCCATGTCTACGGACTTTTCTTCGAAGACCAACCTTTTGATCGCCGCAAGGCTGTCGATCGCATTGGCAAATCCCGCCAGGCAAGGCGTGTTCAGGCGATAGGCGGCGCCTCCGTCATTCAGTTCCTTGCCGGTTTCGATACAATGTTCAATGAAGATCGAGATCAGGGAATCCGGCGCAATCAAATTGACCTTCGGATAATTCTCACGCCTTTTCCGGAGTACGAGTTCGATCGACTGTTTCACCTGAGACAAATAGGCGGCGTAGAACATCTCAAAATCCTTAAAGGACAGCGGATCGCCGGTATCGAATCCTTCCGATTGGTTTCGCAGGATGCTTTTCCCTCGGAACAAGACAAAATCAACCATCTGCAACACATTGAACATTTCAATCGTGAATGATGTTTTCCCCGGGATCACCGCCTCCCAACAACCGTCGTTTGAGTAGCGTCGGGCTTCTTCGATCGGAATCCCGATGTTTGTGAGTCCGTTGACGATCAATTCATCATTGTACATGGCGGGTTCTCCGTTTCCGCAACGGACAATCGAGGCGCATTTCTCATACAACGCCTCGGGCGTCTTTTTCGAAAACCGGACATTCATTACGGGACGGATGAGTTCCAATCGGTTCCAAATATCCAAAATGCCGTAAGTCAGATCGTTGGTCGCGTCGTTGCCTTCCTTGTCGAGGCCGCCGAGAATCGCGTTCTGCATATTGCTGTTGAACACCATCCCCTTATACCGATCATTCCCCTCTCCGAAGTAGCAACTGATCATGCACCCGACGCCGTTGTCGAGAAACGACTGCATCATATCGTCGGGGTTTTCCGTGATCGGGGCGATTCCGAACGAGTAGGCGCCAAAATTTGACCGACTCTCCGTCGAGAGGATATCCGATCGATTGATCTGTACATTGTCGCTGAACTTGATCAACCAAGCCGCCGTCAATTCTTCGGCCCTGTCCGTATCCAAAATCCCTGTTTCGATATCCCGGCTGTAAAACGGATAGAGGTATTGGTCGACATTGCCGACCGGAATGCGTTCGTGGCTCGAATGCATGACGCAAAACAGCAACCATTGACTTTGCAACGCTTCGTAATAGGTCTGCGGCGGTTGCTCGGGGATCCGTTGCAACATCCCGTGAATTTCCAACAGTTCCTTTCGTCTTGTGCCGTCCTGTTCCGCGAGCGCCTTTTCCAACGCGAGTTTTGCGTAGCGATGCGCAAAATTGCGGATGCCGTCAAGATTGATCAGCATCGCGCGGTAAAGATTGACCGCGTCCGGGCGCCGATCCGACTCGGGTTTTTCAAGCTCCTCTTCCAATTTTTCAACAATACGCGTACGGTAGCCCGACAACCCCCATTTCAGAAATTTGTCAAAATTGATCGGATGATGCCCGAAGGTGGACAGTTCGGTAAAACCCGCCGCGGCGCCCGCAGCCTTTTCTTTCGCGGTCGCGTATTCCGGAATGATCGCGCCCAACGCCACACTGCCCATCGCGGTGACGCCCACGACCAATTCGTGATCACGGATCTCGGTCGGGAGCTTTTCGAGCAACAGGTTGATCGCCATCGCTCGACGGACGACCAACGGGAGCTTTTCGATCGTCGGATCGTCAAGGATTGTCAATTCCCCTTCCATCCATTCCTTTCGTGTATCCATTTGCTTGAATACATTTTTTTTCATGAGCGCAATGCGCGATTGTGTATCCATCATTTCCTCCGTTCCGGCCTTGGCCGATAGGCGTTCGCCTTACAACCTGCTTTGATACTTGAGTCTCAATGAATCAACCAATACGGCGGCAAACACAAGAATTCCCTCTACCATGCTGATGATATAGGCGTCGATCCCCGCGATCTGCAGACCGACCTTGACGACGCTCAAAAGCAAGACGCCGCCCAATACGCCGCTGACCTTGCCTTGTCCGCCCAACAAGCTGACGCCGCCGATGACCGAAGCCGCAATGGCCGTCAGCATGTATTCCTCCCCGAAAGAGGACGTGACGGCGCCGGTGTACCCGGAGAGCAACACGCCGGCGATCCCCGCGAAAAACCCGCAGATCATAAAGACGATGATGTAGGTCGCGTCGACGCGGATGCCCGATACGTTCGCCGCGTGCTTATTGCCGCCTACGGCAAAGATCCGCCTGCCGACGACGGTCCTTTTCCACAGGACGGAAATCAGGAGGTATATGATCAAAAAAATGATCGGCATCAGCTCGATCCCTCCGATCTTTCCTTGTCCGAGGAACTTATAGGCTTTCGGCAATCCGGTGACGGCGGCGCCGTGCGTCGCGTATACCATGACGCCTTGCAAGACCATGTTGAGCGCCAAGGTTTCCATCAGGGCGAGCACCTTCAGTTTCGCAACGAGAATGCCGTTGATTGCGCCGATACAGACCGCGATCGCGATCACCGCCGGGATCGCGAGATACCAAGGGAAGTCATATCGGGTCATCAGGATCGCGCCGATCAACGAGGATACGGCCATGTTCCCCGTTGCGGAAAGATCGATTTCCCCGATCAACAGGGTGAATGAAACGCCGATCGCCAACACACCGATGACGGACGCCTGGACGACGACATTTTTCAGGATGTTGAATGTGAGAAATTGCGGAGCGATCACGCCGATCGCGAATACGAAGCCGATCAACATGATCCATACGATATTCCCCAACAGCAGGTCGGTGATTCTGTGACGAAACCCGTTTGATTTCAATCGTGTGTTCGCGCCGGGGATCATGCTATTGAACATTTTTTGCCTCACCTTTCTTCGCGTCACGGATCTCGATCACTTCGGCGGCGCTGATCCCCTCATTCTCGACAATGTCCGTGACGCGTCCGTCATGAAAGAACACAAGCCTGTCCGATATTCTGACGAGTTCCTCGTAATCGTTCGTCAGGTAGAGAACGGAAACGCCCGAGCGCGTCTTTTCATTGACGATCAAGAGGATCTCTTCCCGGCTCTTGATGTCGATGCCGATGGTCGGCTCGTGCAGGATGAGCAGTTTCGGATCGCTTGCGATCATCTTCGCCACAACCACCTTTTGTTGGTTTCCGCCGCTCAGGGACAGCACTCTGTCTTCGATGGAATTCACTTTGATGCTCAGCATATTCACCATGTCGTTTGCGAGCTCTTTTTCTTTCACGTTTGACAACAGCCTGTTTTTCCCTCTCAATTTCGTGCTCAGCACGGAAAGCCCGACATTCTCACGCACGGAATGCATCTCCACAACGCCCTCCTTGTGCCTGTCGTTCGAGACGTAGACGATCCCGTTCGCAAGCGCGTCCCTCGCGCTCCGGATTCGCACCCTCTTGCCGTCGATAACGATGTTTCCGCAGGAGGATTTCGATAACCCATACAGCGTCCGACACAGTTCTTGCGCGCCGGAATGCGGAAACCCGACCAACCCGACAATTTCGCCCTTTTTTACGCGGAGCGTGGCCTTCTCCAGATGCGATCCCGTCAGGTCTTCGCATGTTAGCCGGTATGCTCCGTCAAAGTCGGTGTTCGGCTTCATTCTTTTCGTAAGCGCGACATTTTCTCCCGCAAGCAGATGCGCGAGATGCGCCCCGCTCAGATCGTTCTTTGCCTCTTCATCCATCGAAACGATGGTTCCGTCGCGGATGACCGTGATATTTTCGGGGTCGGGCGACAATTTCAGGACCTCGTCCAAATAATGCGAGATAAAGATAAACGAAACCCCCGTGCGTTTCAGCCGGTTTACAAACTCAAAAAGGTTGTCGCGGTCGGCCGAGGTCAGCGAGGTGGTAGGCTCGTCCAATATCACGATCTTCCCGCCGCCGAACAGCGCGCGAATGATATTGACCTTGCGTTGGATCACCGGATCCAAATTCGCCAACATCGATTTCGGATCGACGTCCAATCTATATTCTTCCAACGCCTGTGTCGCCTGCTTTTCGAGTTCCTTCCGATCGATGAGGCCGATTCTTCCGGTCGGCCACATTCCGACCGCTATGTTCTCGGCGACATTCATATAGGGGATGACGTTGGCATGTTGCGTCACCATGCGGATCCCGCTTTTTTGCCGTTCGTAGATGGACCTGCGGCTGATTTCCTCGCCTTCGAACCAAATCTTGCCCGTGTCCTGCCGCCGGACCCCCGAGATGACGTTCACAAGCGTCGATTTTCCGGCGCCGTTTTTCCCGACCAATGAATGCACGGTCCCTCTCGGGATTTGAAGGCTTACGTCCGTCAAAGCCTTTGTCATGCCAAACGACT
>JAISGB010000063.1 GCA_031263335.1 Eubacteriales Family XIII. Incertae Sedis bacterium | reverse complement strand
TTGCCCCATCTGCGGGGGCGGCGCGTTTCGTCGGGACGAGGATGTCTTGGATACGTGGTTCAGTTCCGCCCTCTGGCCTTTTTCGACCTTGGGCTGGCCCGAAAACACACCCGACCTCTCCTATTTCTATCCGACATCGACCTTGGTCACCGGATATGACATCATCTTTTTTTGGGTGGTGCGCATGGTGGTCGCCGGCTTGGAGTGTATGGGGGAGAGTCCCTTTGCCCATGTGCTCGTCCACGGACTCGTCCGCGACAGCGCCGGCAGGAAGATGAGCAAGAGCTTGGACAACGGCGTGGATCCGCTTCGCGTCATCGACGCCTACGGCGCCGACGCGTTGCGGTTCATGCTCGTCAGCGGCAGTTCGCCGGGCAACGACATGCGGTATTCCGACGAGAAGACGGAGTCCGCGCGGAATTTCGCGAACAAGCTCTGGAACGCGGCGCGGTTTGTGATTATGAACTTGGATGAAGAATCAGGGGAGGGGAGGTCGCCCGTGAGCGGCGCGGAGGAGTCCCTGCGTCCCGAGGACAGATGGATCCTATCGAAGGTCAACGAGACGGCGGCGGAGATCACGCGCAATATGGAGAAATTCGAGCTGTCATTGGCGTTGCAGAAGATCTATGAGCTGATCCGCGAGGTCTATTGCGATTGGTATATCGAGTTGGTGAAGGAGCGGCTCTACGGGGACGATAAGGCGCAGAAGCGGACGGTTCGGCGGGTGCTCGTCGGCGTGCTTTCGGATCTGTTGCGGCTGTTGCATCCCTACATGCCCTTCATCACCGAGGAGATATGGGGCTATCTGAACAAGGAGGGCAAGCTCATCACGGACCGGTGGCCCGTGTACGACGCGGAACTGCGCGCGATCTGCGCGGAGGACGCCGCGCAGATCGAACTGGGGATGGAGATCATCCGAAGCATCCGGAATATCCGCGCCGAGGCCGACGCGCCGCCCACGAGAAGACTCACGGTGACGGCCGTCACCGACGATCCGCGAAAAGCCGCCGCCGTCGCCGCCGTGTCCGGGCATATCGAGCGTCTGGCCAATGTGGCCTCCATCGCCGTGATCGGTTCCGGCGGAGAGGGGCGTATTCCGGAACAGGCGGCGTCCGCCATCGCGGACGGTGTGGAACTCTATGTGCCGTTGGACGATCTGATCGACTACAGGGCCGAGCGGGAACGGCTCACGAAGGAGGCCGCGCGATTGGATGACGAGATACGGCGGCTCAACGGCAAGCTGTCGAACGAAGGCTTCCTCTCGAAGGCACCGGCGGCCATCGTCGTTGCGGAGCGGGAAAAATTGGCCAAAGCCGAGGACAACCGCGCGAAGGTGTCGGCGCGCGCCGAGACGATGAGAGACAGAGGGTAGGGCGGTATGAAGATCGGATCGGAAGAACGCGTCCGCGCCCTGAGTCGGTTCGGCAGCAAGCCCGGGCTCTCGCGGATGCGCGCGCTGATGAACCGGTTGGGCGATCCGCAACGCGGGTTGCGCGTGATCCATGTCGCGGGGACGAACGGAAAGGGTTCCGTCTGTCGTTATATCTGCGATGGATTGCGAGCGAACGGCTACAGCGTGGGAATGTTCCTATCCCCCTATATGACGGATTTTCGCGACGCCATCACGTGCGACGACGAGATCATGTCGCGGACGTCCTTGGACGAATATACGGAACGCGTCTTTCTCGCGATCGACGGGATGCTTGCGGACGGTTTGGAGTCCCCCACGGAATTCGAGGTCGTCACGGCCTTGGCGTTGCTGTTTTTTTCCGATTCCCCCGTCGATTTCGTCATTCTCGAGGTCGGCTTGGGCGGACGGGCGGACTCGACGAACATCGTGGATGATTGTCTCTTGTCCGTGATCACCTCGATCTCCCTCGACCATTGCGCGGTTTTGGGGGATACCGTCGAGGAGATCGCGTCGGAAAAGGCGGGGATCATCAAGGCGGGCCGTCCCGTCGTGAACGGCGCGTCCGGCGCGGCGAAGGCCGTGATAGAACGGGAGGCGCGGCGGAAGGGATGCAAGTCGATCGACGCTTCGGGGATCGTTCCGCGCGACATCGTGACGGACACAGACGGAACGGTGTTCGACGCGGAGGTCGGCGGCAAAGCCTATGCGCGTCTGCGGCTCTCCATGATCGGACGGTTTCAGGCGGAAAACGCGGTGTGCGCCCTGTGCGCGTTCAAAATATTGAAGGAGGATTGCGGCGTCGCCCTCGACGAGGGCGCGTTACGGGCCGGCCTGTCCCGCGCCGCGTTGCCGGGCAGGTTCGAACGGGTTGACCATAGTATATTTCCGGTAAACGATCGGGAGACATCCTCGGTCGGGAACCCCATCGTCGTATTGGACGGCGCGCACAACCCCGACGGCATGAGGCGGATCGCGGAGACGATCGGGTCGCTGTTTCCGCGCGGACGGACGTTGACGGTGTTTTCGGCGCTCAAGGATAAGAACGTCGCGGAAATGCTCGGGATCTGCGCCGGGTTTTCCGCGAAGGTGATCGTGACGGAGACGGAAAACGAACGAAAGGCGAGCGTGGAGGAACTCCGCGAAATATTGGAAGAGGTCCGACGGGCGTCCTCCGCTTTGTCCGTCGCGCGGGATATGGCGATCAAGGCGCCGTGGGACGCGACGGAGGCGGCGCTTCGCGAACGCGAAGCCTACGATCTGATATTGGTGACCGGCTCATTGTATCTCATCAGGGAGATAAGGGGCCGTTTGAGGGGGCTATAGATTATGAAAAAGATTTTATTGTTTTACAATCCCAACGCGGGGAACGGCGTGTTCCGTTCCAACCTCGATCGGGTGATCGAGGCGTTTCAGCACAGGAACCGGATCATCGTACCCGTCCGTGCGGATCGCGAGAACCTGTTGGACAAGGTGTTCGGGGAGATCGATATCCGCAATTATGAAAAGATCATCGCCGCCGGCGGGGATGGCACCATCAACAGCATGGTCTCCGCCATGATCCAATACGGTGTGGACATACCCTTGGCGGTCTTTCCGTCGGGTACGGCCAACGATCTCGCCCATTATTTCGATCTGCCCTACGGCATCGAAGAAATGTTGGCGATCGCCTTGGGCGAGCGCTATACCTTCATGGATGTGGGGATCGCGAACGAGAAATGCTTCGTCAACGTGTTGGCCATGGGCATGATGGTGGACGTGAGCCAAAAGACGGATCCCAACGTCAAGAACACCCTCGGCGTGATGGCCTATTATCTGCGCGGGATGGCGGAGATCCCCAAATTGAAACCGATCCCCATCAAGATCACCTGCCCCGATCGCGTGATTGAGACGGAGATGTACGCCCTGTTGATCATGAACGGGCGCTCGGCGGGGGGATTCAAGCGCGTCGCGCCGGAAGCCTCCATCAACGACGGACTCTTTGACGTCATCCTGTTTCAGGATATGCCGGTGGGCAACCTGATGCCGCTGTTGTTCAGCGTCCTTACGGGGCAACATACGGAAAACAAGAACGTCATCTATTTTCGGACGGGGCGTCTGCGCATCGAGTCGCCGGAGGAAGTGAATACGGATGTGGACGGTGAAACGGGGGATCCTTTGCCGTTGGATGTGAAAATGCTTCCGAAGCGGATCCGGGTCTGCACCGCGATCGACAACATGGAGGGCAACGTATGGTGAAGGTGACGGAGCAAGGCGCGGAGGATAGGAAGGACGCGCCGTCGTTCGTGATAGCGGCGACGGAGGATTATGAGGGCTTGGTCCCGTTCTTCATCGAGAACGGGCTGGAATTTTCGGAGGAGGACGAAACGCCGACCGACATCGTGAAATGTTGGTCGGCGAAGGATGGGCGCGGCGTTCTTGTGGGTGGTTGCGTCCTCGCGCGCAGGGAGGGGGAATTCATCTGCGACGGCATCGCCGTCTCGCCGGACTTTCGCGCGGGCGGCCTCGGGAAGCGTCTGTTGGACGTCCTCGTCGCGGAGGCGGCGGCGCGGGGCGGCGCGCACGTCTATCTCGTGGCGCGCGCCCCGAAATTTTTCGCAAAATACGGCTTTGTCGCCGTGGAGCGCAAGGACGCCCCGAAGTTCTTTGAGTGCTTCACCTGCCCCCAATACGTCAAAACCTGTTTCCCCGAAGTGATGAAGACAAACAGGAACCTTGGTTCCTACTCCGGCCGCGCGTGATCACGCGCGAAGCGCAAAATCGTCGCGCGGCAGTATTGGTTGGCAAGGGTCGGAGGATTTTTGAGCGCAGGCCGCTATGCGAATTTGTATCCGTCGATATAGCCTTTGGCGATGGCGATCGAGACCGCTTCGGCCTTGTTGTTTGCGGACAGTTTGTTGTAAATGTTCCGCAACGTGGTCTTTACGGTATTGACTGAGACGTATTGCTCGGCGGCGATCTCTTCGCGCGTCAATCCGAGCGCGATCGACTGCAATACTTCCCGTTCCCGTTCGGTCAATTGATTGTTTGCGCGAACCTTCACGGGATTTTGCCTGTTATAAACCGTGCGGACCTTATCCGCCCGTCCGGAAAAAGCGGCGCTCTCACGGTCAATGAGATCAAGCCAATCCTGTGAAAAAATGTGTCGATCCTGTTGGCGGACAACTTGGATCATCCCGGTCATATAGTCGGCCGCCTCAATGAACAAGGCAACCAATCCATTGTCATTGCAAAGGTCATAGGCTGACCACAACGCGTCTGTCGAAGCGTCGTGGTCGCAGAGGCAGTGATACCCCACCGCTATCATGATCAAACGGGCAATGCGTTCTTGCCATATCCCGCGAGACAGGTATAAACCTTTGTCGGTATCTTTCATCATGCCGATCATTCGCGAATATTCGCCCATATTGAGCAGATAGTGGGCATATATGATCTGCGGACGGCCATAGTCCAGATTGTGCGCTTCCGTTTTGGAAAACGCAAGGATGCTCTCCGGGACTTTCATGGGGTCGCGCAATTTGATATAATACCACGCCAAGGTATGATCCCTTATTTTTCTCAGCACATGATTGTCATGGCTGTCAGCGTGTTCAACGACGCAATCAACCTGCTTTTTCATCTCGGCATAATCGCCTTGCATGTAGCCGATGCGAGCCAGAAGCGGATAGGCGTTGCATATCAGATCATGTTGGGCGTAGGAATCAGCTTTATAGAGGCATCGATAGGCGTTTTCCCTCGCTTTTTCCGGCTGAAAGGACAGGTAGGCGGATTCCGCCGAAAACATAAACTCAAGGCCGCTGATATCGCCGGACCAAACCTTGGCCATATGGGGGACGGCCCGATAGACCGCACGTTCCATCCGTTCTTTGGCGCTCGGCCTGTTGTCGGCCATGGAAAAAGCATTGCCGTTATGTATTCTCGTCAGGCCGCTTTTTTTGGCCAACGTTTCGGGATCGATATGGTCGGCCGCCGCAGCGGCCTTCCGGAAATCATCCGCAAAATCTTCACGGTTCTGCATCATATGCACGAGGCCCAACGTTGCGTACACATCACACAGGAGGTCATATTTGTCCTGCGTTTCCGCGTCCGGCAACAGTCGTTTCTCTATATCCGACAATAGCTCTTCGGATTCTTCCAACCGCACGAGGATCATGTATATATATGCCCGCAGGTAATCCGCCCCGAGCCGGTATTCCGGTTGTTCGGAGGGTATTGAGGCGATATGCTCAAGAAAATAACGGGCGGTAGAGGCCGTCATCTCGCTTTGTGACCGGATATAGTGATAGATGGCTTCTATCATGCCCGAGTAGTTCTCGCATTTGCGGTAACATGCGACAGCATCCGTCGAATTGCCGACCTTCATGTAACAGTCCGCCGCTTTTTGCCAAAGATCCCGTACCTCCCCGGGATCAAGCAAAGATACTTTTTTTCGTAAAAACCGGCGGTACAGATGATGCGGGAACAGGCGGTCCGAATTTGGCTCGCCGGTGAAAAACGCGTGGCGTTCGAACAGTTCGAGATCCCCGGCGTCGCCCGCATAAATGCTCATGGCGAACTCTCTTGTGAATGAATCCAACAAGGACAACAGGATGAGCAAC
>JAISGB010000051.1 GCA_031263335.1 Eubacteriales Family XIII. Incertae Sedis bacterium | reverse complement strand
GGCGGCGGCGCGGGCATGCTCCTGCGTATCCGCGACGACCGCTCCGACGACATCGCCGTAACGGAAGAACTTTTCATCCATGAAGATCGGTCGATCGCTCCCGTCCAAGGTGGAGCGCGGGTGGAAGAGCGGCTCGATGATGCGGTTCGTACCCTTCACGTCCTTCGCTGTGACCACCCGCACCACGCCGGGCATCTGTTCGGCCTCCGCGCAATCGATGTTGAGGATCAGGGCGTGCGAAGTGATCTTGGGTTGGATGATCGCCACGTGCAGGGTTCCGGGCGGCATCTTGTGTTTGATGTCGTCTCCGTAATCGGTGACGCCGAGCACCTTCCCGAGCGCGGCCGGACGCGGGAATTTGCTGTTGTAGATCCGTTCGATCCCCTCGGCTTGGAATGTGATGTCCTCCATGGTCTTTTCGCCGCGCAGGACGGCCGCCGCCTCCATCACCGAATCCACAATGGGCTTGTACCCCGTGCATCGACAGATATTCCTGTGCTTCTGGAACCAATCGCGGACTTCCTCCCGCGTGGGATCCGGATTCCCGTCAAGCAGGGCTTTCGCGGACATGATGAACCCGGGCGTACAGAAGCCGCATTGCACCCCGCCATAGGTGATCCACGCCTGTTGGAGCGGATGGAGGGACGCCGCCGTCCCCAATCCCTCGATGGTCTCGATCTCGCTGTTTTCCTTGACCGCGCTCATTTTTTTCATGCAGGATCGGACGACTTTCCCATCGACGATGATGGAACAGGCGCCGCACTGACCGGCGTTGCATCCGACCTTTATGCCCGTAAGGCCGTACCTGCGCAGGGTTTCGGCCAATGTGTCTTTCTCCGGGTCGAAGATGAACATCCGTTCCACACCGTTGACTTTCAGCATCACTTTTCGTAATATCATCGATTTTCTCCTCAACTTTCCACAATCCGATTGCGGGCGCGTCTGACACTCAAAACACAGATATAGTCATTGTAAAAATTTTAGCGAACCCGTTCAATGAAAGTAGTAGACACGTTGTGACCATTTGTGTCCCTTTTCGTCCCTGCCTTGAAAAAGGGGCGTCCCTGCGTTATACTGAATGCTGATAAGATTGGTCGGTAACGCGGAGCGGGAGTCGCAGGATATGATCTCGGACGATAAGACAAAAACGCGGTGCGTGATCATCGCCGCATACCAAAGCGCGCCTCGCGCCGATCTGTCGGACATCGGCCCGCGGGACCTGATCGTCTGCGCGGACGGCGGCTATGCCCACGCCCAAGCCTGTGGCGTCGTCCCCCACGCGATCATCGGGGATTTTGACTCTTTGGAACACGCGCCCTCCTCAGCCGGGGACGCGGGCGTCGAGGTCATCCGCTTGGATACGGACAAGGATCGGACCGACACCCTCGAATGCGTTCGCTACGGGATCGGGAAGGGATTTGAGGATTTCCTCATCATCGGCGGCTTGGGCGGACGCCTCGATCACAGCATCGCGAACATCCAGACCCTGTCCTTCTTGACCGACATGGGTTGCCGCGCGTGGATCGTCGACGGCAAGAACCGCGCCGCCATGGTGGCCGGCGCCGCGCGCAACCTCGCCGAGCTTTCGGTCAAGGTGGACGGCCCCGTCGTCGACGCCTTGGGCTGTGACTTTGCGGAAGTCTGCGGGGTGGGTACGGCGGATGCCGCGCAACCCGGCTCCATCTGCTTGGAACCTATCATGCCGAACGGCAAATTCTCCGTCTTTTCCTATGAGGAACGCAGCGTCGGCGTCTGTATCTCCGGCGCGAAATACCACCTGACGGACGCCGTACTCACGCAGTCCTACCCGATCGGCGTGAGCAATGAATTCGTCGGGGACTCGCCCGTGACGATATCTGTGACGCGCGGCCGGCTCCTGATCGTCCTCTCGGAGGACTGAAGGAAAGGCCATGCACGAACTGAGTGTCATTCTGGAGATCATAAGCGTCGTTGAAACATATGCCGAAGAAAATCGCTTGGCAGGGAAGATCGAAACGCTCGTCCTGCGGATCGGCGATCGATCCTCCGTCCTTCCGAAATATATCGAGGCTATCTATCCCACCGTCGTGCGCAACACCATCCTCTCGAACGCTCGACTTGAGATCGAGACCGCGCCGGGCAAGGACTTCTTCATTAAAGAGATCGCCGTGACGGACGAACCCGAGTAAGAAACCGATGGATTGGCAAGGAATTTTCAGCAAGTTGCGAAACGGCAAAATTGACAGATCGGTCGGTTCTGTGGAAAATAATGGCGGGAGGGCGGCAGGTTGGAGGGTGGCCGCCCTTTCGCGATTCGATTTACCGCCAAATAAAAAAACACATTCTTCGTCGACCCAAGAATCTTCTTCGGATGCGTGTCTGTGGCAGGTCTCCTGACTCCCGCTTCATCCTCGGGGGCGCCTTCCCATATATCCGCTACAGATATACAGTGGCTTGCATTGCGCTCGCCCCTCCGTCCGCGGTCACAGTTGTGGTCTGCAGTTCCGGATCTTCCCCGGATTCCCTGTTCGCGCCTCTCGGCAACCACATTCACATGGTGACACTATTCGGTTCGTTCACATCAAGTTTATCACTTTTTCGTTAGAATGCAAGCGGAAATTTCAGGTTTCCATTTAATGGTAACCGGCTGAATATTCGTGGATTTTTCATGACAATCACTTTGAATGAATTGTGGATCGTCGTTCCTTGCGATACAATTAAGTTGAAGTGATTGAATGAAAAAAGGGAGGGATGTGTATGGACAACAAACCGGCTGTGCGGAACAACTACGAGACGGCGGCGGCGCGTGCGCGGGAGGATTTTCTTGCGGCGGATCCGGCAAGGATCGCGGCGCGCGGCGGCGTGACAGAGGACGCGGACTTCTTTTTTGTATCCTTCTTGGACGCGGTTTACCGTGTCGGCAAGGCGACGGGAATGGCGGAGCGTTCGGTAAACGGAGCGCCGTATGAGG
>JAISGB010000014.1 GCA_031263335.1 Eubacteriales Family XIII. Incertae Sedis bacterium | reverse complement strand
CGTGGCCGCCCTCCCTCGGGATCAGGAAAAATCCCGCGCCCGAATACGGGTGCCAATCGCCGTTTGCCAAGGCGATGTCGCGCAGCTCGTAAAAGCCCATCAGTTCCCCGAGGTGCGTGATGTCGTCGCACTTGCTGTACCAATCCATGACTTCCTCGTGTGTGGTGGCGCCCTCGTAGGGGAAGATCAATTGTTTGAAGGAAAACTGCTCCGGCCGGGAACGGACATAACGCAACAGTTTTTTCCAATCGACGCCGTCAACGGTGAACGCGAGCGTATGCGGTTGCACCGCTTCCCTCGGCACATAGTCAACCTCACAGCCCGCTTGGATGGCGACATAGCCTTCGCCCGTGGCGTCGATGATCCGCTTGCCTTGAATCTCCACGCGCCCGTTGGCGTTTTCAACGACGACGCCCTTGGCGGTATCCCCGTCCGTTAAGACATCGACGACGAGCGAATCGAGCAACAAGGTGACGTCGTTTTCGTCCATCATTTCATAGATGAGATCCGTCCACCAATCGGGATCGATATAGGAGAAACTGAATCCGGCCTTGTCGCGGACGGCAAAACGCAGATGCGGCAAGGCGTGTCCGCTCTCATACAGGCGCTGGTACGTCTCCTCGACGATGCCCGCCACATCTCGTTCCCCGCGCGGGTTCCAAAGCCTCGCGTAGGCGAATCCGGGCGGGCCGGAAACATTCATCTGCCCGCCGAGCGTCCCGGATCGTTCCACGAGCAGGGTGTTTGCGCCCGCGCGGGCGGAGGCGATGGCCGCCGCGACGCCCGAGGTCCCACCGCCGCAGACGATGACGTCATAGTTTGTATTGTAGTCGTTCCCGTGGGGATTTTCCTTTAATTGTACATGTCCCATAATATCTCAACTCCTTACCGCTCAATTCGATCATTCTGCTTTAAATTCGTTCAACGTTTTCGCGATCGTCCCATCCGGCAACGCGAGGGGTTCCACGATCCCCTCGCTGTGGAGAGCCCAAGGCAGGATCACGCCCGAATGGCCGCCGCGTCCGCCGACGGTGACCACCTCGACATCTTTCGGCGTTCGCGTGACGGGCAACGGATGCCGATTGTCCCACTCCTTCGGACGCACGGGTACGAGACCCCGCCCGTTGACCATGGGCGTCTGATGGTAGACGTAGGTATGGATATGCGCTTGGATCATCTCCTTCGTGTATCCGTCCTTCTTGAGCATCATGCCGTGATCGGGCGTGAGGCACACGACGAGCGGTCCGGGCATGTACGCGTTATTCGAGCCGAGCGTGGTGCAACAGGCGGTTATCGTGTCGAGCAGATCATGGCCGTTGAGGCTCAGAAAGTCTATGATGTCGTGCAAGGGTTCCGCTTTCAGCACATACACGGTTGTCGTCTCCGCGTCAAAACGGTCCTCGTTGATCATGTTCCACTGCGCGAGTTTCGGCTCTTCGGCGAAACAGTAGGTGAATTCGGCTTGGGACGCGAGGCAGTCGAGATCGCACACGCCGGGTACGGAGCGGAAGATGTCTATCATCAGGAGATTGATCGCGCGTCCGATCGTCGCGTTGTGCGGCCAACCGGGGCCGAGACAGCCCTGTTGCCCGGAGATCCCTATCTCTTGCGCGATGGGTCCGGAGACGATGACCATGTTTCCGCCCGGGTGCGATGTCGTCACGCTCTGGTTCAGATTATAGCGTTTGTTGTTCAGCGCCTTGCAGGTTGCGACGAGCACGGGGAGCGCCGTCGGTTTGCATCCGGCCATGATGGCGGCGATGATGACGTCCTTTACCGTTATCTTCCCGCCGGCGGGACCCGAAGCGTCGCACAGCGTTTCATCCTCCGGCCATGGGCAGTAGGCGCGCATCCTCTCATAGCGCGCTTTCGTGGGCGGCACGATGGGAAGGCCGTCGCCGAGGCGCTCGTCGTTGAAATAATCCGTGACTTCCTCGATGAACGCGCCCGGTTCGGCCGCTCGGCCCTCGTCATACGCGGGCAGGAACGCCAATGTGCCGTCCGCCCTTATCTCACCCCGATCCATCGGAATGTCAATGTTGGCGAGGGCGAGCAGGTCATCGCCGTTTTTCGTCAGCGAGTTGATGATGTAGTCCCATTGCCCGTCGACTTCGGCCGCGATCTCCTCCTCCGTGCTGGCCTGATAGATATCGACCGAACTCATGCACAGGTTCCCCGCCCGATAGTAGCCCACGCCCCGCGTAATGCCGGTCCCCGGAGGCGCCGTCATGTAGACGGCGGGAATTCCCAATTTTTCCAATTCAATCGTGAGGACCGTCGTGGACGAAGACGTCCCCATGTCGCCAAACGCGACGATGGCCGCGGTCGGGTTTTCCCGCGCGAGCATGGCGGCGTAATCGGCGAGCATCTCCGCGTCCTTCCCTCGAACCGTTTCGGTATATTCGACCCAATTCGTGACGCCCAGTTCGGTGAGATGCTCCTTGATGCGCGTAAATACCGTATAATAATTGCAAAACCCCAATTTTGTATTGTTGTAGAACAGAATCTTGCCGTCCTTCAGTTCATCCAACGTCGGGCGGGGCGCAAGGTCGATCACGGTCCGTTTCTGATTCCATCTCGGATCCAACAATGTGTTCAACTTCTCTGACATTAACGCGTTTCTCCTTTCCGGTTGACGAGAATGCCCATCCCGCAACGGTATCGACCCGCTTGCGGGAGGAATAAATTTTACGTACATGACCAAGCCAAGTTACGTTTCCATTCTAAATAAAGAGAAGTATGGGAGCAATTCAAAAAGCGCGACGACATATATTCCGTTCAAGAATAAGAACCCCTCGGATATTGGACTTGAAAACGGATTTCTCGGCAGGTTAAAATAGGGTCACACGAAGGAAGGAGCCGGATTCGATGAAGAATTTTGAGATCCCCACAATCCCCATCCGTTTTCCGGACAGACCGCGCGATTATCCCATCTCCCCGCGCGAGAATCTCATGCGAGCCTTTAACCAAGAAAAACCGCTGTGGATGCCCAATTTGGAATCGAGCAGCCTGAGTTCCCCGACCGCAGCCTACGGCGACATTGCGCCGACGGTGTATGAGGACAGCGCGGACTGGTTTGGCGTCAGGTACAGGTTCAGCGCCGCGCAGGGGACGAGTACGCCCGAGCGCGGGTTATTCAACGAGATCAAGGAGTGGAAGGAGAAGATCGTTTGGCCCGATTTGGACGGGTGGGATTGGAAGCGGGGCTATGCGGATTTTGTGCGCGATGAAAGCAGGGCGACCGGCTGTCTGTTCGGCTATGGAATTTGGGAGAAGTTGCATGTGTTTGAGGGGTTCGAACAAGCGTTGGCCGACTTGGCGCTCGAACCGGAGGCGTGCCGCGCCTTTTTCGAGCACATGGCCGATCACAAGATCGAGGTGTTCAAACGACTGAACGACGTCTATCATTATGATTGGGTCGCCTATCACGATGATTGGGGAACGGCAAGGGCGCCCTTCTTCTCGATTAACATGTGGAAGGAGACGATCTTCCGGCCGACGGTACGCATCATGGAGGCGTTGCGAGGGATGGACGTCAAGGTCCTGTTTCACAATTGCGGCCTCGTCGAAGCCTTCGTTCCCTATCTTGTCGACGAGCTTCATGCGGACGGCCTGCAGATTCAGATCATCAACGACATAAAACGCATCGTCGAGACATACGGAGATCGGACCACCGTGCATTACCGTCCCGACGCGTATATCATGTACGATCCGGATACGACGCCGGATCGGGCGCGTGCGTACGCGCGGGAATTGGTTGACGCATACGGCGCGCATGTCAATCCGGGCGCCGGTGTTTTCATGTCCGCCTATGCGTTGAGAGAGGATGTGTATTACGCGTTTGACGACGAAATATTCAACTATAGTCTGGAAAAGTACGGCGGGTTGTAAGGCTTGATCTCGGAGGCCGGGGATCTCCGGGATCTTCGCCGGACGAATACGATCGATCCTTACGGTTTACGGCGGTCGGATGTGAATGATGGGTGAGGATGTCGCAAGAGGATTGTCGCAAGAGGATGTTGCAAAATGAACGCCGAAGAACCGGTCTTTGGGAACACGAAGACGCTCAACCAGATACAGACGGCGCATCTGCCGATCGGAAACTACGATTTCATCATCTATCATGTCGGGTGCCTCAATGAGAAGGATTTCGGGTTTTGGCATTCCCACGCCTGTTTCGAATTGTATTACGTGAAGGACGGCAGATTCAATATCACGATCGGCGACAGCGAGGAAACGCTGTCCGAAAACGATCTGCTGTTCCTGCCCCCGGAAACGATTCACTATGTCGAGTATATACCCGATGAGAAAAAGACGTTCTTTTCATTGATCTTTGATTTGAATCCCCTGAAATCGGTCCAACCGAAGAAGGACAGGCGCGCGGTGGAGGCAGCGGAAATAGACAAAGCGCTTCACATGATGCGACGGGACAAGTATGTGTTGGTTTCGACCGCCGGGGAGACGCGGGACATCATCCGGAGAACGTTCCGGGAAATCCAAAATGAATTGGACGAAAAATCGTTTGGGTGGAACATCTCTCTGAACATGCTCTGTCTCCGCATACTGATACAGGCGATCAGGCAGATACCGTTGATTCCGAATGAGAGCATCACGACGGATGAAAAGGCGAATCTCGCAATCCGATGCATCGATTATATCCGCATCCATTACGCGGAGGATATCACGGTGGACAGTTTGGCGACCGATCTTTTTATTTCTTCCCGCCATGTAAACCGGGTATTCAATAAGATGTTCAAGACGACATTCAGCGATATTCTGCGTACATTCAGGATGGACGCCGCGAAAAACATGATCAAGAATACGGATCTCGCAAATGATGAAATCGCGAAAAAGGTCGGCCTTGGAACAGAGCAGACGTTCAAAAAACTCTTCAAAGAGACGGAGCGCATCACCGTCAACGAATATCGCCGAATCAAGGGCAGATAAAACGCGTTCCCCGCGCGTCCGCCGATCCGGCAAACCCCGCAATCATAGCAATTTGTGAAAAACGGACGGAAAAAAGATTTTTGGGTCGTTGTCGTTCCTATTTTTTGGGTGGATAATCGTTCTGTCGGGAATGGATCGACCGATCGAACAATCTTTAACGCTGATTGAAAGCAACTGTTTGCGGGAGGAGTCGGATGAAAATTGCAATCATAGGTTCGGGCGCCATGGGATGCCGATTCGGCGTGCATTTTCAAAGAGGCGGCGCGGATGTGACCCTCTACGATATATGCAAGGAGCACATCGACGCGATCAACGATAGGGGGCTGAAAATCACGGAAGAGGACGGGAGCGTGTCCTATATGCGGATTCCCGCCGTTTCCTCGCTCGAATGTCTCGGATCCGCGGACGCCGCCATGCTTCAGACCAAGTCTTCGCAGACGGAAAACGCGTTGAGGAGCGTCTTGCCGTTTTTATCCCCGCAGTCGATCATCATATCCGTTCAGAACGGCGTGGGCAATTTCGATGTCATCGAGGAAATCGTCGGGAAGGATCGCATGATCATCGGTTGCACCCTGACCGCGACGACGTTGACCGGCCTCGGAGCGATCCGAATCGACAGCTTCGCGCATTCCGACATCCAAGCGCTCGGCGCGCTTGCGGAACCCATGAGCGTCGAGGTTCGCGATACGCTGGAACGGGGCGGTATGGAGACCCGGGTTTCCGAAAACGTATTCAAAGAGATCTGGCAGAAATTATCGTTTAACGCCGCGATGAATCCGATCACGGGCATCACGAGATTGGTCGTCGGCCATACGGGCGCGCTTGGGGCGGAAACGGCCGCGCGGATCTCGGAGGAGGTCGCCTTGGTCGCCGAAGCCGAGGGGGTTTCGATCGACAGGGAATTTGCCTTGGATCTGTTCCGCACGGCGACGGCGACCGAAGGCGGGGACTTCACGCATCTGACGTCGATGTTGCAGGATGTGGTGAAGGAGCGGCGGACGGAGGCCGACGCGATCTGCGGCGCGGTGATCGGGCGGGCGCGGAGACATGGGATCCCCGTGCCGCATTTGGAGACCGTCTACAATCTGATACGCATCATTGAAAGCAATTATCCGTACCAACTGAGTCCGGATCATCCGGATCCGATCTTGTCGG
>JAISGB010000127.1 GCA_031263335.1 Eubacteriales Family XIII. Incertae Sedis bacterium | reverse complement strand
ACGCGACTCCCTCAGCTGCACGAGGATATCCTCGATTGCCAATGAGATATCGCAACCGCTGACGGCGGCCGCCCCGATATGGTAGGCCAACATCCGGCTCCAATTCGTGTTGACGCCGTAGGCGAAGGCTTCCGTCGCGCGACGTATCCGTTCCCGGTTGCCGGTATTTCTGATCTCGAGCAACATATTCGACAGGAGTTTTCCCGTGATCTTGACGCCGCTCCCCGTCCGGATCGTCCCCTCGATGGTATCGAAGATGTTGCCGCCCGACACCCACTACCGCGTCAACAGCGTCGAAACCAAGCTGTCCCCCTCGTAACTGCCCACTCTGCGCAAGCGCTCCAATTTCAAGCGCAAAAACAGATAGGGGAGGATCGCAAATGAAAACCCGATGACGGCGGAGACGCCGATGGGCAGATTGGACGCGGACAGGATGAAAACAAGGAAGAACAGGCCGATGACGATGACGAAAAAGGCGGTGGACGATATGGGGCGCCGCATCACGGCTCGCAGTACATGATCCATGTGTTTTGCCGGACCCACGACGCCCTCGTGCTTGAACCTCGGGGACGATAGGCGTTTTCGGTATCGCACCGCGTGAAACAGCCCCGCGATCCGCTTGCGCAGGAGCAGGAGTATCCCGGCGAGCAGGAGCAGATATATAGCCGCCGAGACGACGGAGATCAACACATAAGTATCCAATCCGTTCATGACAGATTTCCCCTGTTGAACAATTCCTTCAGGCCGATCTCGAAGGCGTGAAAGGCTTCCGGATTTTCCTCTTCCCCTATCGCCCGCTTATCCGGGCTGACGCGATAGGTCCATTTCCAACGATCCTTCGCCCTGTTGTACCCGCATATCTCATGGACATAGATCCGATCCGCCCCGCCTTGCGCGTCTTCGCGCGCAATGCCGATCTCGTAGACGCCTTTCAGTTTCTTCACGTTGCCGCGCCGCAGATTGACGAAATGGAAGATGTAATCGAAACTCCCCGCCACGCGCAACGCCGTGTCCCCGATGTCGCCGCCCAAGCTGCGGACGATCTCCACTGCGGCGTCCGATGCGAAGGAGCGCGGATCGCGGGTGTGAAAGGTCATCTTCATGCGTCTGGTCCCCTTCCCCGCGATCCGCACCGCCGTGTCCAAGGCGATCCCGTCCCGCGCCTCCGCGAGAATGAAATAGTCGGCGTCGCTCCGCATCAGGTTCTTGGATATCTTTCCCAACCTCTCTCCGTCGGCCAAGAGTTGTACCACCGGCGCCTCGGGCATCAATCGATGGATGGGTATCTCGGGATCGGTCTCCACCATCACACCCTCGAGCGCCGGATCCTCGCAACTCTGCCACGTGGACAAAAACGTCGTCTTTGCCGAGCGAACACTGCCGCAGAACACCACATTGAATCCGCTCCCCACCATGTTCTTAAACAGGGGGATCGCCTCCGGCGGTATGGTCCCTCGGGCCGCCTGTTCCTCGAACGTATAGGCGGGCACAATGTAGCGCCTGAATATGACGACGTCCAAGCCTTTTTTTGCCAAACCTTCCCGAAAGATCGTCACCCTTGTACCGTCCAACATATATATTTCATGGAATTCCCGATCCAACCGTTCCTCCGGAGATAGGAGCAACAGGGCGCGGATCAATTGTTCCCGCCTGTCCGCTTCGATGGTCTGCGGCATGAGCCGCATGGCGCCCGCCTCCAAGAAATAGATCCTGTCGCCGATGATCTTCGCGGAGCTGCTTTCCGCGTACCGAGATCCAAACCACTCCGACATGCCGGCCAAACCCCAAGTTTCATGGAATATTGCGTCCTCGGCGCTCGTGTACCACGGCGGGTATTCAAAAGAAAGGCATCCGGCGCCCACCTCGGTCCCCGGCGCCGCGTCCGCGTCGACCGTCCCCCTTTTCGCAACAAGCCCGGTCTCGCGCAACAATGCCCTGATACGTTTCTTGATATGGGCCACTTCCTTCTCATAGCCGATGATGGCGCGTTTCTGCATGTCCAAGGCGCGTCCCGTCCCCTCGCTTTCCCCCTCCCACTCAGCCGTCAACGCCTGTTCCATCAGAACGCAAGCCTCCGCAAACGTCATGTCGGTCCTCCTCTCTGCACCAAGATCAGCGACGGGCCGCTTTGGCTCTCCGCGTACGCCTTGATGCGCATATACCCCTTGAGATCGACGATGATCTCGACGTGATCGATGCCGGAGGTGGCGTCCACGCGCGCCTCCCGCTCCCGTTCCATCAAGCCTATGCCGCCGCCCGCCTCCGTAACCTCTTTCTCCTCCGCGTTTTTCACAAACGCGATCTTGTATCGACCGAATTCCCGTCCGTCCCGCTCCGACACGATATCCACATAATCCCCTCGGCGCAACGCGGACGATCGCATATAGATCCATTCGCGGCGAACCACGAAAAAGGAATCCTTCGTCCGCGCTTCGGCGCCCTTCTCCCTCAGATGTTTTTCGGACAACTGCGCGTTCGCGAAGATCGGCGCGGCGCTGATCTTTTCGGAGACATTGTCAAGCGCGCGAGGCGAAACAGCCCCCGCGACAACCGCGTTGCCCGGTACGGAAACCGAACGAAACATGGACGCGGTCAAAGCCTCTCCGGCCGGGACATCCTGCTTCGCCACCAAGACCTCCTCCATCAGGATCGTCTCCCTGCCTTTCACCTCCCAAGCCACGAGCAACAATGTCGCGACGATCACCAAGAACAGGCCGACAAACTTTCGATATTTCCCCATCATGCACTCCGGTCACTTTCCGAATCCCCTTAGGCCAAATCCCGTTGTCACGCATTCGGCCAACCCTGTCACCGTTCCGGAGGCCGGCTTCGCCCAAGCCCCCTGCGGAACGACGGGTCTCGATGCGAGAAGCCGCGCGGGTTCCGCCGCCCCGATAAATGTCGCAAAGAACAATACATTTATCGGAAATACTTCCAATAATTGTATTATATCACGTTGTTCGGCTGCGTCAAGGGGATTTAATATATTTTTGTTATTTTTTGTAAATATGGCGTGAGATACGTCGATCGGCAAGCGAAACCCAAAGCAGACCTTGGCGTTGCAAGATGTTCCGATATCTATTGAACGTACAGGCAGATTTCATTCAGCACGCACCCCGCGCAGTCCGGTTTCCGCGCGTGGCAGACCTTGCGGCCGTGCCAAATGAGATAATGATGGCAGTCGGACCACCGTTCCTCGGGGAGATTGCGCATCAACGCCAACTCCGTCTTTAAGACGTCCGGTTCCCGGCAGAGTCCGATCCGGTTGGATACGCGGAATACGTGGGTGTCCACGGCGATGCGCGCCTCTCCGAACCCCACGGACAGCACCACATTGGCGGTCTTTCGTCCCACGCCCGGAAGGGCGGTGAGCGCGTCAAAATCCTGCGGGACCTCGCCGCCGTGATCCTCGAGGACCTTTTGGGCGAGCCGTACGATGTTGGAGGACTTGGAGCGATACATGCCGATCCTCCGAATGACCTCCCCGACCTCCTCTATGTTCGCGCCGGCTAAGGACGCCGTGTCGGGCCAACGGCGCAATAATTCGGGCATCACGGCGTTGACGCTCACATCCGTGGTCTGCGCCGAAAGCACGACGGCCACGAGCAGTTCCCATACGCTCCCGTGGATCAAGGCGCATTCCGCGCCGGGATACCGTTCGCCGAGCAACCGCACGACCTCATCGATTTCATCCTTGTCCAATACCGTCTTTCCGTCGTGCGCCATAGGTTCTGTCCTCGCTTGTATTCCCGCAATTCACCGTTGTTCTCCGTTCTTTAGGCTAATGCAAACCGGCAAAAAAGTCAAACGTAACCGCTCAACGACGGTCGCGGCAGTCTTGATTTAATCTTTGAGCAGTAACAGTCAAACAATGTCGCCAAGCCGTGTTCATCCCGACCATATCTGTTTACATTTACCGCCCATGTAGTATAATGAGGGAAAGAACATTCGATCGGGCGACGCCGCGACGAACGACCGTTGCGGGGGGTGTTCGCCCGTATCCAATCCGTCATGAAAGGAGTTCTTATCATGTCAATCGATTTACTGTTCAAAGGTGGAAAGATCGTAACCGCGACGCAGACGTTCAAGGCAGATGTCGCCGTATCCGGCGAGCGGATCACGGCAATCGGTTTGGACATCAAGCCGGACACGGGCGTGAAGGTCGTGGATTGCAGGGGCAAGTTGGTCCTGCCCGGCGCCATCGACGCCCACACCCATCTGGCGATGCCGTTCGGCGGCACGATCTCGGGCGACGACTACGAAACGGGAACCCGTTCGGCGGCCTGCGGCGGCACGACGACCGTTTTTGATTTCATATTGCAGGACTTCGGGGAAGCCTTTCCCGATTCCATCGCGCGCAGGGACGCCATCGCGGCGCCGCAGGCTGTCGTGGACTATTCCTTCCACATCGGCGTCAAGGATGTCTCAAACGGCCTGATCGACACCATGGAAGCCGCCGTCAAGGCGGGCGTTCCCAGCTTCAAGGTATTCATGGTCTATGATTTTGGCGTCACGGACGGTGTATTCTACCGGGTTTTGGAACGCTCCAAGAGCATCGGCGCGCTCATCGCCGTCCACGCCGAGAACAACGAGATGGTCAACACGCTGACGGCCAAGTATCTCTCCGAGAAAAAGACCTCCGCGTGGTACCACTACATGTCTCGTCCCGAATTTGTGGAGGGGGAAGCCGACGTACGCGCCATTCAGTGGGCGACAAGCCTGAACGCGCCGCTCTACATCGTCCACTTGGCAAACGCGCAGGGCATGAAGGCCGTGACCGAGGCGCGGGCGCAGGG
>JAISGB010000076.1 GCA_031263335.1 Eubacteriales Family XIII. Incertae Sedis bacterium | reverse complement strand
CCGCGGATGATATCGGGGCGGCCAAGGCGAGGGACCCCGCAGCCAGAAACGGGGCGGAGATTCTTCTCTGCTATCCGGGCGTTTGGGCGCAGATCTTTCATCGTCCCGCGCACTGGCTTTATTGGCACAGATGCAAGCTGTTTGCCCGTATGATCTCCCAATTCGCGCGGTTTGCCACGGGGATTGAGATTCATCCCGGCGCAATCATCGGCAAGCGGTGTTTCATCGATCACGGCATGGCCGTCGTCATCGGGGAGACGACCGAGATCGGGGACGACGTGACCATCTATCAGGGCGTGACCTTGGGCGGTACAGGCAAGGACACGGGGAAACGGCATCCAACCATCGGGAACCGCGTGATCGTGAGTTCGGGCGCCAAGATACTGGGCCCGTTTCGCGTGGGCGATGATTCCAAGATCGGCGCCGGTTCCGTGGTATTGGAGGAGGTCCCCCCGAACTGCACCGTCGTCGGCATCCCCGGCAAGATCGTACGGAAGAATGTTCATAAGGCGGAGGAGATGGATCAGATCGATCTGCCCGATCCCGTGACCGCGGAGTTGGACAGCATGCGCCGCAGGATCATGCTGTTGGAAGAAAAGTTGAAAGGGCTGGAGCGGAAGGACGTCGAAGATCCCGGCGAGAAGAGGATATGAAGGTATACAACACCCTGACGAGCAGGAAAGAGGAATTCAAGCCCGCGGACGCCGAGGAGATCAAGATATATGTCTGCGGTCCCACCGTCTACAATTATTTTCACATCGGCAACGCAAGGCCCTTTGTGGTGTTCGATACGCTGAGGCGCTATCTCGAATATCGGGGCAACCGCGTAAAATTCGTACAGAACTTCACGGATGTGGACGACAAGATCATCGCCAAGGCGCGCGAGGAGGGCGTGAGCGCAACGCAGATCGGCGAAACGTATATCAAGGCGTATTTCGAGGACGCCGCCGCCCTCAATATACGGAAGGCGTCCGCGCATCCCAAGGTCACCGAGAACATCGACGTCATCATAGATTTCATCAAGACGCTCGAGGACAAGGGCTACGCTTACGCGGTCAATGGGGATGTGTATTTCAGCACGCGAAAATTCGAGCCGTACGGCAAACTGTCCAAGCAGAACGTGGAGGACTTGGAGATAGGCGCGCGGGTGGACGCGGATGAGCGCAAGCATGATCCGTTGGACTTCGCGCTCTGGAAAAAGAGGAAGGACGACGATGAGATCGCGTGGGATTCCCCGTGGGGATTCGGCCGTCCGGGTTGGCATATCGAATGTTCGGCCATGTCGAAGAAATAGTTGGCCGACACCATAGACATCCACGCCGGAGGCAGGGATCTGACCTTTCCCCACCACGAAAACGAGATCGCGCAATCGGAAGCCGCCACAGGCAAGCCCTTCGCGAATTATTGGATGCACAACGGCTACATCACGACAGACAACGAGAAGATGTCCAAGTCCAAGGACAACTTCTTCACGGTTCGGGACATTCTCAAGGATTATGACGGCGAGATCATCCGTTTTTTCCTGCTTTCGGGCCATTACAGGGGTCCCATCAACTTTTCCCGTACCTTGATGGAACAGGCCGAGGCGGGGTTGGCGCGTATCCGCAACGCAAAGGACACGTTGGAGCATCTTACGGAAAGGGGCGGAACGGGGTTGACGGACGCGGAAAAAGCCTCGTTGGACGATCTTCCGCGCTACAAGCAACAGTTCATCGACGCGATGGATGACGATCTGAATACGGCTGACGCGATCGCGGCGATCTTCGAGTTGGTCTCGGCGATCAACGGCGAGATTCGCGACGGCGCGTCGAAGGAATACGCCAAGACCGCGCTCGCGTTGCTGACGGAGTTGGCTCGGGTTCTGGGACTTCTCGAAAAGGAGGACAAGCCGGGCGGCGGCGATGAGGACGAGGCGCTGTCGGCGCTCGTGGAGGAACGGCGGAAGGCGCGGGAAGCGAAAGATTTTGCGCGCGCCGACGAGATCCGGGATATACTGAAGGGCATGGGCGTCACCCTGAAGGATACGCCGCAAGGCGTCCGGATCATCAAAGAAAACTGACAATCATATCAATTCAATCAAAATCTTTCGGAGGCCGTATGCACAGCCATTGGTGGGAATCCAAACGATCCGGCTATCTTCTCATGATCATGCTGGTGTTCTTTTGGGGCTTTGAATACATCGTCGCAAAATCCGCGTTGGACGCGTGTAAGCCGATCACGTTGGTCTTTTTTAAGTACAGCGTGGGTTTTGTCGTCTTGACCGTCATCAAACTCGCGCGGGATCGCAGGTTGCCGTTTCGCAAGAAGGATATCCCGTTCTTTCTGATCTGCGCGATCTTCGGGGACATCTTCTACTATGGGTGCGAATACGGCGCGCTCACCTACCTGCCCGTCTCCGTCGTTACCATCATCCTCGCTTTCGTTCCGGCGGTTTCCATCGTCGCGGAGATATTCGTGTACAAGCGGAAGCCCACCGTCGCCATCGTCGCGGGCATCGTCGTGTGCGCTGCGGGCGTGGGCTTGGTGGTCGGCGCGGATTTCACGGAGTTGTTGAAAGGCGGGGCGATCGGCTACCTCTTGGCCTTCTTCGCGGTCATCTCTTGGAATATCTACAATTTCATCACCGCCAAGCTGACGGGACATTACAATCCCTTGGATCTGACCCTGTATCAATTGGCGGCGGCGATATTGTTGAGCGCTCCTTATGCGGCGTTCAATCTGCCCGACGTCGCCCTCGCGGATCCGTCCCTCATCCTCGCGATCGCCTACCTCGGCGTGGTCAGCTCGGCGTTCGGGTTCATGATCTACGTCAACGCCGTCGCCGTGATCGGCGTCACGCCCAGTTCTCTGTTTTCCAACATGTTGCCTGTCACGTCCACCTTCTTCGGTTGGATCTTCCTGCGCGAGACGATATCCTTCGCGCAAATAATGGGCGGCGTTATTGTTATCGCGGCCGGAAGTGTGGTAATATGGCTTAAAGGGAAGCAGGATGAAATCGAGCCGTGAGGAGTGGATGCGATGCGCGATCCGATGAAGATGAACACGGGCGTTTTGGCCTACCTCGGGGACGCCGTCTACGAATTGTATATCAGAAAATATGTCGTGGACACGGGGCAGATCCACGCGGATCGCTTGCACACGGCGGCTGTGGGATTCGTGAAAGCGGAGGCGCAGGCGACAGCCTGTCGCGGCATCGCGGAAAGCCTGCCGGAGGAGGAACGCGCCTTGGTTCGGCGCGCGCGCAACCGGCGCGGCGGCTCCGCGTCCAAGAACGCCGATCCGATGGATTATAAATGGGCGACGGCGTTCGAAGCGCTCATCGGTTATTATTATCTGTCCGACAAGACGGAAGAGATGGAGGAAGTGATCCTGCGGGCGATCAACCTGATTGAATCAAAATGAATGGGAAGCGGAGTGAGACATGAGCAAGGCGGATCAATTATTTAAAGATATGTGCGCGGACATCATCGAGAACGGCGACTCGTCCGAGGGACGGACGGTCAGGCCCCGGTGGGAAGACGGCGCTCCGGCGCATACGATCAAACAATTCGGCGTCGTGAACCGCTATGATCTCTCGGAGGAATTTCCGGCGCTCACGTTGCGCCCCACCCCCTTGAAGCTGTGCGTGGACGAATTGCTGTGGATCTGGCAGAGGAAGTCCAACAACACGCGGGATCTGAACAGCCGTATCTGGGACAGTTGGGCGGACGCGGACGGTAGCATCGGCAAGGCGTACGGATATCAGATGGGGGTGAAATACAAATTCGCCCAAGGTGAGATGGATCAGGTGGACAACGCGCTTTGGCAACTGAAACATGCGCCGTACTCGAGGCGGATCCTCACGAATATCTTCAATTTCAGCGATTTGAGCGAGATGGGTTTGGAGCCGTGCGCCTACAGCGTGACGTTCAACGTGGCGAAGGGACGACTCAACGCCATATTGAACCAAAGGTCGCAGGACATCCTTGCCGCCAACAATTGGAACGTGGTGCAGTATGCCGTCCTCGTACATATGTTCGCGCAGGTCAGCGGGCTTGCGCCGGGTGAATTGGTCCATGTGATCGCGGACGCGCATATCTATGACAGGCATCTCCCCATCATCAAGGAACTCATCGCGAGGCCGTCCTATCCCGCGCCGACATTGCGGATCAATCCGAATATTGAGGATTTTTACGATTTCACGGTGGATGATGTGCGCTTGGACGGTTATCGTACCGGCCCGCAGATCAAGGGCATCCCCATCGCAGTGTGAGGACGCGGGACCTATGTGCGAGACGAACTGCGACAGAAATGAGTGCGCGGCGCGCGCCTTGGTCCGGGGGGTCCGAATCCGGGCGATTGCGGCAACGGACTCCGCTTGGGGCATCGGGAAGGACGGCGCGCTCTTGGCGCGGTTGCCCGGCGATCTGCGGTATTTTCGGGAAAAGACCTTGGGCGGGATCCTCGTCATGGGACGCAGGACCTTGGAATCCCTGCCCGGCGGCAGACCGTTGGACGGAAGGAAAACCATCGTGCTCACCCACAACGCGGATTTCGTCGCGGAAGGCGCGATTGCAGCGCATTCCCTCTCGGAGCTTGCGGAGGCAATCGGGCGATTGCGGGCGGAAGACGGGGGCGATCGGCCGGACGTGTTCATCGCGGGCGGCGCCGTCGTTTACGAAGAATTGTTGCCTTACACGGATTCATGCCTGATCACGAGGATGGACGGGAATTTTGGCGCCGACGCCTTTTTCCCGAATTTGGATGAGGACGAGGGATTCTCGCTCACGTGGGAGGATGCGCCGATCGAGGAAAACGGCGTCCCCTACAGGTTTACGGAATACAGCCGGCGAGGCGGAGGCGAAAAATGACGCGGGACGGAAGCGGGATCATATACGGTCGCAACGCCGTAAAGGAGGCGCTCGGATCCGGGGTCGGGATCGACAAGATACTCATCCTGAAGCATATCGAAGGTTCCGGCAAGCAGATATTTGCCATGGCGAAGGAGAAGGGGATCCCCATCCGGGGCGTGGATCGATCCGTTTTGGATCGGGTCTGCGCGGGCGGCGGACACCAAGGGGTGGCGGCCTACGCGACGGATTTCGTGTATCGTACGGTGGACGATATCTTGCGCATTGCGGGGGATCGGGGAGAGAAGCCGTTTGTCTTGATCCTCGACGGCATCGAGGATCCGCGCAATCTGGGGGCGATCATGCGGTCCGCGGAAGGCGTCGGCGTACACGGGATCCTCATCCCGAAGCGTCGGGCGGCTTCCGTCACCGACGTCGCGATCAAGGCGTCGGCCGGCGCGGCCCTGCATATGGCGGTGGCGCGCGTGGCCAATATCGCGGGCGAGATGGATTTTCTCAAAGAAGAAGGTTTGTGGATCTACGGTTTGGATCGGGACGGCTCGGATTATGGGGCGGCGACGTATGAGGGCGGCCTTGCCTTGGCGGTCGGTTCCGAGGGGCGCGGACTGTCACGATTGGTGAAGGAACGATGCGATTTCCTTCTGTCCATACCCATGCGCGGCCGCGTGACCTCGCTGAACGCGTCGAACGCGGCGGCCATCGCCATGTTTGAGATCGGACGTCATCTATTTGCGTAACGGACGAAACGGGAAGGATTCGATGGGGAAATACAAGGTGTACAATGATGAGGCGTTGCGCAAATTGGCGCGCGGCGGGGATGACGACGCGCTCGAATATATCTTTCGGAATTACCGCGACATCATAAAGAGCAAGGCGAACCTCTATTTCTTGGTGGGCGGCGATAAGGACGA
>JAISGB010000048.1 GCA_031263335.1 Eubacteriales Family XIII. Incertae Sedis bacterium | reverse complement strand
TGTATCGCGTGAGCGTCTGGATCGCGCTGATCTCCTTCACGGACATCCTGTTCCCCGTCATCTTCCTGACAAACGGAGGCATTCGCAGCGGCCTTTCCGCGTATTTCGTCTTGGGCATGACGATCATCTTCATGCTGTCCAAGGGCGTGTCCCGCATCGTGATGATCTGCGTGAACCTGTCGCTGATCATCACCCTGTATGTTTTGGATTACAAGGCTCTGCTCCCAATCATCCGTCTGAACGCCTATCAGGAATTGATCGATAATCTGCAATCGATCATCGTGGCGGGATTGTTCATCGGTCTGTGCATCGTGTTCCTCTATGCGATATATGAGAACGAGAAGAATAAGGAAGCTAAGGCGAGCAAGGCAAAGAGCGAATTTCTTTCCAACATGAGTCACGAGATCCGTACGCCCATGAACGCGATCATCGGCATGACGAATATCGCGCGTTCGATAGACGACATGGGGAAAAAGGACTATTGCCTCAATCGGATCGGCGAAGCTTCCGACCATCTGCTGTCGCTCATCAACGATATATTGGACATGTCGAAGATCGAGGCGGAGAAATTGGAACTCGCGCCGACGGTGATGTCCTTTCACCGGCTCATGGAGAAGACGTCCGGCATCGTGAGTTTCAAGATGGAGGAGAAGCATCAGGTGTTTCGGTACAGGATCGACGAATCCGTTCCGGAGCGCGTCCTCGCGGATGATCAACGCATCACGCAGGTGATCGCGAACCTCCTGTCCAATGCGAGCAAGTTCACACCGGCGTACGGACATATCCAAGTCCTCATCCGTGCGATCGAGGATCGGGGAGACGCGATCGTGATCCGGGTCGATGTGACGGACACGGGCATCGGGATCAGCGAGGAGCAACAGGAGCGGTTGTTCAATCCGTTTCAGCAGGCGGATGTGAGTACGACGAAGAAGTACGGCGGCACGGGTCTGGGCTTGGTCATCACAAAATACATCGTTGAGTTGATGGATGGAAAAATATGGATCGAGTCGAAACCCGGCGAAGGTTCCACATTCTCGTTCACCATCAACGTGGCGAGAGCGGACGGCGAAGAGTTCGGGGCGCCGGGAGACGCGGATGCCGCCGATGCGGGATCGGAGGCCGGTGCGGCGATCGAGGATTACGGCGCGTTCAAATTGCTGTTGGCCGAGGACGTCGAGATCAACCGAGAGATCGTCGAGGCACTGCTCGAACCCACGCATATTCATTTGGAATGCGTGGAAAACGGTCGGAAGGCCGTCGAGCGTTACCGCGCCGCGCCGAATGATTACCATATCATATTGATGGACATACAGATGCCTGAGATGGACGGGTACGAGGCGACGAAGGAGATCAGAAGGATCGAGGCGCAGACCGCCTGTCGGCGCGTCCCCATAATCGCCCTGACCGCCAACGCGTTCAACGAGGATGTCGACAGGTGCCTTTCCGTGGGCATGGACGCCCACATCGGAAAACCGTTGGAGGTCAGCGAATTGTACGGAAATCTGAGACGATTTCTGATGAACGGAGCGTCATAACTACTAAAATCAAAACGATTCAACGGTCGCGATAGTTTTGATGGAATCCGGAATACACGAAAATAGCGTGACCGTTGAATCGTTTTCCTAACAGCATATGCGTCAACGAAAGATTAAGGATATAGAGAGTAAGCTGTCCGCGTACAGCCGCTTCCTCGTGGCGGATCCCGCTTCGAGGCGCGGCGTTTGGCGCAACGCTTTTTCCTGTGCGGGTACGGGCGACGCGAACGCGAATTCCCCGCGTGGGCGCTCCCCCCTATACCTTGAACTCGGTTGCGGAAAAGGGCAATTCATCATCGAATGCGCGTCCCGAGATCCGAACGGTCTGTACTTGGGTTTTGAAGGAAGCGAGAACGTGCTCTATCGCGCCCTCTTACGGGCGGACGCCGCGGATCCGGCCAACGCGCTGTTCTGTTCGGTCTATGTTTTGGATCGCGACGCGTATTTCGCGGAAGCGGAGCTGTCGGGCATCTACTTGAATTTCAGCGATCCATGGCCAAAGGCGCGGCACGAGAAGCGCCGCCTCACGTCGCCCGGCTATCTGGCCGGTTACGGTCACGCCCTTGAATACGGCGGTTTTCTGCACATCAAGACGGACGACGACGATTTTTTCGCGTACAGTCGCGCCGGGATGGAAGCGCTTTCGGACTTCGAGATCGTCGCGCGCACCGAGGATCTGCACCGCTCCGTCTACGCGCGCGAAAACGTGATGACCGAGTATGAGCGCAAATTTCTGAATCTGAACAGACGCATCAACTATCTGTTGGCGCGCAAGGTTTCCGTTGAGTAGTTGTGATTTGACTTGTGATCTTGGAACATGAGCGTCTTTTCGGACGAGTGACCGTCGGTTGAAAATAATGTATAATGAACGCAGGTAAAAGGAGGAGCGTTCGATATGCGGGTTCGTTTCGCATATCGACGGAAACGGAGGCGAAGCATGAGAGTATTGTTGTTGAACGGCAGTCCGCACGAGCGCGGTTGTACCCATACCGCCCTCGCCGAGGCGGCGGGCGCGATAGAGGCGGAAGGGATCGAAACGAAGCTGTTTTGGATCGGCAAGGAAGCCGTCAGGGGTTGCGTCGCCTGTCTCGCCTGTCGGAAATTGGACGGCCGTTGCGTGTACGGCGACGATGTCGTCAACGCCTTCCTCGACGAAGCGGAGACGTCGGACGGTTTCATCTTTGGTTCGCCCGTGTATTACGCTTCGCCGAACGGATCGATACTCGCGATGCTCGATCGCGTGTTTTACGCGGGCGCCGCGCAGTTTCGCGGGAAGCCGGGCGCGTCGGTGGTATCCGCCAGGCGGGCGGGGACGACCGCGAGCTTGGACGCCCTGAACAAGTATTTTCCCATCAACGGCATGCCGATCGTTCCGACACAGTATTGGCCCATGGTACACGGGAACAAGCCCGACGACGTGCGCCAAGACAAGGAAGGGATGCAGATCATGCGCACATTGGGACGCAACATGGCATGGATTTTGAAGTGCTTCGAGGCGGGGAAGGCCGCCGGGATTTTGTATCCGGATGCGGAGGAGCTGCGGGAGTGGACGAACTTCGTTCGGTAGAGGTTTCGGCAGAACAAATATGTGAGAATTACAATTTTCTTGTTGTTTCAAATAATGGTTGATTTTTACATTTTATTCCGGTAAGATGATCGGGTGGCGGCCGGATCGGGTGTGTTGGGTGACGACGACGGGGATAGGGAGCGGGTAGTATCATATGAAGGAACATTATGTGGCGCAACTGCGGACGGACGACGATATCACGGAATTCTTTCTCGTAAAGTCCATCGCCGTCAAGTTGGGTTCCAACAAAAAACAGTATTTGGACATCCTCTTGGGCGACAAGAGCGGGGAGGTGTACGGCAAGAAATGGGATCTCGCCGATACCGAATTGGAGGGCTTGGGTCGGATCCGGCCCGGGGACATCATCAAGGTGAAGGCCGCAGTAACGGAATGGAACAACGCCAAGCAGTTGCGGATCGCGAAGATCCGGTACGCGGGAGCGCAGGA
>JAISGB010000046.1 GCA_031263335.1 Eubacteriales Family XIII. Incertae Sedis bacterium | reverse complement strand
GTTCAGCTTCGCGACGAGGAAGCCGTTGATGGCGCCGAATATGAACCCGACGAGGATCGCGATCGCGATGGACGCCATCAGTCCCCATGATTCGTATTGGAAGCTCATATTCTTCAGGCAGTAGGCCACCATGATGCTGGACAGCCCGACCATGGAACTGACGGAGAGGTCTATGCCCCCCGTGAGCATCACCATCAACATACCCAAGGCGATGAGCATGAAGGGCGATTGTTGCCTGAGGATGTTCACCATGTTTTCAGGCGACAAGAATACAGGTGAAAGGATCGTCGCCACGATAAACATGACGATCAACAATACGACCGCGTTGTACTTAAACAAGAGCTTCACTGCACTGTGTCCGAAACCGTTTTCGTTCGCTATCGTGGGCGCTTCATCCGTCTGTGCAAACATCATCACCGCGATTCCTTCCTTATTTACGTAATAACGTTACTGTAACCCCATGGCATAGTGGATCAGGCTTTCCTCCGTGAGATCCGCTTTTTCCACAAGCCCGACGCTGATCCCGTCCTTAAACACCACGGCCCGGTCGCACATGCCGATGATCTCGACCATCTCCGATGAGATCATGAGCACGGCGTAATTCTGATAGACCAGTTCATTGATCAGCTTGAATATCTCCATCTTCGCGCCGACGTCGACGCCGCGCGTGGGTTCGTCCAAGATCAATATCTTGCTGTCCGAGGCGAGCAGTCTGGCGATGGCGACCTTCTGTTGGTTCCCGCCGGAGAGACTGTTGACGTTGTTGCGGATGTTGTTCGTCTTGATCCCCACGGACTCCCGCATTTCGAGGGCGAATTTATCCTCCGCCCGTTTCTTGAGCCAACCGAAGAGGGCCGTAAAACGCTTGATGCAGGAGAATGTGATGTTGTATTTGATGGGCATCCGGAGCAGGACGCCCTGATTCTTTCTGTCTTCGGGGAGGAAGGCGATCCCTTTGTCAAAGGCGTCCTTCGCGGACTTGAGTCGGATCTCCTCGCCCTTCAGGTATACCTTTCCGCCCGTCAACTTGTCGACGCCGAGCACCGCGCGCACCGCCTCGGTGCGTCCCGCGCCGACCAAGCCCGACAGTCCCAAGACTTCCCCCGCGTGGAGTTCGAACGAGACGTCTTTGACCATCTTGCCCGCGGAGATGTGTTCCGCCTTCAACACCATATCCCCGATCTCCGTTTCCTTGCGCTCGGGAAAGAAGGACGAGAGATCGCGTCCTATCATCATGTTGACCAAGGATTTCGGATCCATATCCTTCGTTTCTACCGTGTCGACGTATTGCCCGTCCTTAAAGACGGTGATCCGATCCGTAATGCGGAATATCTCTTCCAATCGATGGGAAATATAGATGATGGCCACCCCGCGCTCCTTCAGGTCTTTGATCAGCTTGAACAGCTGATCGACCTCCTTGGTCGTGAGCACGGCCGTGGGTTCGTCGAGCACGAGGATGTCGGCGTTTCGCGTCAGCGCCTTGCATATCTCGACGACCTGTTGATAGGCGACGGACAGTTCCCTTACGGTGGACTTCGGATCGATGTCCCCGAAACCGATCGACTCCAAGGCTTCCTTCGCGCGTTTGCGGAGCAGTTTCCAGTCGAGACGCTTGTACTTCGTGCCGAATTCGTCGATGAAGATGTTTTCGGCGACGGAAATGTGCGGTACCAACGCGAATTCCTGGTAGATCACGGAAATGCCGAGGGCGTTCCCCTCCCGCGTGTTGTTGATCTCGACCTTCTTGTCCTTGATGAATATCTCTCCCGCGTCTGCGGAATGCGCCCCGGACAAAACCTTGATCAAGGTGGATTTTCCCGCGCCGTTTTCTCCCATCAACGCGTGGATCTCGCCGGGTTTTACAGACAGACGAACATCCTGCAAAGCGTGGACACCTTCAAAACTCTTGTAGATACCTTTCATTTCGACAGCATACTCATAATCGGTCATATTCGTTCTCACTCCTATTTCGCCATTATGCAATGTCGCAATCTGTAACCGTCATATCGGTATGAACAGCGTTCATGTTCGGTGTCTGTGTTCACAAAACGTCGTTTTCATGCTAAAATATTATATTCCTATGGAGGCAGTATTCAACGTGATTTACGGCTCAAAAATTGTATTTCATGTCCTTTTGCGGTTTATGCCGCCCACTTCCGTTTACAGTCGGGATCATCTGTGTTATGCTTGTGGCGATAAAATCGGCTCATTTGACGCTCGGAACTGAAGGCGCGGGAAGGGCAAACCGTCAGGGAAAGGATAGGGTGGCCACAATGGGAATCAAAGATAAGGTGATCGTTGTCACGGGCGCGGCCGGAGGGCTTGGCCAAGCTTTCTCGGTTCGTTTCGCGCGGGAGGGCGCGAAGATCGTCGCCGCGGATCTGGCGGACACATCGGAAACCGTCGCGCGTTCGATCGAGGCGGGCGGCAGGGCGATCGGCGTCCGCGCCGACATCACGGACGCCGAGAGCGTCCGCGAGATGTGCGCGCGCGCCGAAGCGGAATTCGGCGGGATCGACGGTCTCGTGAACAACGCGGCCATCTACGCGGGACTCAAGATGGCGCCCTTCGACCGGATTGACGAAAAGGACTGGGATCTGGTCATGAACGTCAATGTGAAGGGGGCGTGGATCGTCAGCAAAGAGGTCTTTCCTTATATGAAGAAACGGGGCGGGGGTTCGATCGTGAACATCTCCTCCGCGTCGGTACTCGAAGGGAATCCGTACTTCACCCACTATGTCGCCAGCAAGGGGGCCGTCTGGGCCATGACCCGCAGCATCTCGCGGACGGCCGGCGAATACAGTATCCGCGTCAATTCCATCACCCCGGGCTATACGATGACGGAGGCGTCGAAAGGCTTGGCCGGCGATCCCGAGTC
>JAISGB010000032.1 GCA_031263335.1 Eubacteriales Family XIII. Incertae Sedis bacterium | reverse complement strand
CACATCATCCCCTGCTCTTTGTACCCGTCAAGCGCATCGCGTTCAACGATGTCACGGGCGGCTACATCGCGGCGCTCATCGCATCGGGCATCGGCGCGTACGCCGCCCATACCTCCTTCGATTCGGCGCCCGGCGGCATGAACGACAGCCTCGCCGCGCGGATCGGCTTGGTCAACGTCGCCCCCCTCCCTTCCGCCGCCATGCGGGAGGAAGGGCGGGA
This sequence comes from Eubacteriales Family XIII. Incertae Sedis bacterium, assembly GCA_031263335.1. Lineage (GTDB taxonomy): Bacteria > Bacillota > Clostridia > Peptostreptococcales > Anaerovoracaceae > JAISGB01. The sequence continues at coordinate 3,307 of JAISGB010000032.1, read as the reverse complement.
TTTCGGCGCGGGCATGATGCGGTGCGGCGCATTCGACCGGCCCCTGACCTTCCGGGAAGCCTGCCGGAGGGTGGAGCGGGTCCTCGGAATGGAAGGCCGGCTCAGGGTCGTGGGCGATCCCGACAAACCGATCGAACGGGTTGCCCTCTGCGGGGGCGGGGGCGGCGATTTGACGGAGGACGCCATACGAAACGATTGTCAACTCTACATCACGGGCGACGTGAAACACCATCAGGCGCAGTGGGCGAAGGAGAGCGGCATGTGTCTGATCGACGGTGGGCACGACGGCACGGAGAAGCACTTCATCGAGGTGGCGGCGAACCGCCTTCGGGAGGCTTTTTCGGGGTCTCTCGAAATTATTGAAACGTCCGTATCCGCCGATCCCTATAAGTGATTCGTCCATAACGGTTTTAAACGATCTTCAACCGCGTGTTCCGGCGCGGTTGTGTTTTTTTGTGCAAATTTACGCGGATCGGATCGGAAAAACACGAAGGATCCGATTCGACGCCGCAATCTTTTGTGGAAAACCTACAAAAAGGGCGGTGTATTTTGAGTTCTCCACGATGCAATGCATCCGGCAACTATAGTTTAATAGAGGCGAAAGCGAATCTTCATATAGGTGTTTTGGAGGAGATACCATGGAATTTACGGATATACTTTATCATACAGCGGATCGCGTCGCGACGGTGACGTTCAATCGGCCCGACTACGGGAACGCGTGGGCGGAGCATACGACCGCGGAAGTCCTGCGGGCTTTGGAACGCGCGGCAAAGGACGACGCGGTCGGCGCGATCGTCATCACGGGCGCGGGCAAGCATTTCTGCGCGGGCGGCGACATCAACCGCTTCAAGCGGTTGATCGACACGAAGGTGTTTCTTGAACGGGTGAACATCCTCAGGGCGGGCCGCATGGCGTCCGCGATTTCAAAATGTCCCAAGCCCACCATCGCCATGATCAACGGAGCCGCCGCCGGCGCGGGATGCGCCGTCGCCCTTGCCTGCGATTTTCGCGTCGCGACGGCAAAGAGCAAGATGGCCATGTCCTTCATCAAGATGGGGCTGTCCGGCGACACCGGCGCCTTCTATTATCTTCAGCGACTCGTCGGCATCGCGAAGGCGACCCATCTGTGGATGACGGGCGATCTGCTGACCGGGGAAGAGGCGTACGCCGCCGGCCTCGTCACCGTTTTGGCCGAGGAGGGCGCGTTGGAGGAGGAGACGCGCGCGTTCGCGGGCAAACTCGCTCACGGTCCGGGCTTTGCCATAGCGAAACAGAAGGCGCTGATCGCGGAGTTCTTCCACAATGATCTGGACGCATATTTGGACAGGGAAGGACAATACATGGAGGACTGTTCGAAGACCGAGGATTTCGCGGAAGCCGTGACCGCTTTCCTCTCAAAAAGAGCGCCGAAATTCACCGGGCGTTGATTCCGCGTCCCGGCGGGAGATGAGATCATGGCGCAGAGTACCATAGCGATTATCATCCTTGCGTGCATCGTGGTTTGCTTCATCGCGAATCGCATTCCCATGGCGATCACGGCGGTGTTGGGCGCGATTGCGATGGCGTGTTTTGGCGTCATTTCGTTTTCGGACGCGTTTGCTTCGTTTGGCGCCGATACGGTCATGATGGTCTTTGGCGTGATAACGATCGGGAACGCCCTTTTTGAGACCGGCTGCGCGCAGTACGTGGGTTCCAAGATGGCCAAGATCAAATGGGTCGCCGCGAACGAAAAGCGCTTCCTTATCCTGAGCATCATCATCACCGCCCTGATCTCGGCCTTCTCCAGCAATACGGCGACGGTCGCCATGATGATGCCCGTCGTCGCGTCGATGTCGCAGGCGTCGTCCGGCGTTATCACGAGGAAGAACACCTATATGTCCATCGGGTTTGCCGCCGTCTGCGGCGGCAATCTTACGTTGGCCGGCTCTACGCCGCAACTGATCGCGCAGGGCATCCTGTTGCAGACGGAGGGATGCAGAGGTCTGGATTTTTTTGAGCTGACGAAGGGGGCGTTGCCGGTCATCCTGCTCTTGATCCTGTATTTTACGACCTTCGGATACAAGTTCCAACAGCGTATATTCCGGTTCGAAGAGCCGCCGTTGCCCGATGGCGAGGAGGCACGGATCGAGTATTCCCGGCCCAAGATGATCTGCGCGGGACTCATCTTCCTCGCGTGCATCGTCGGGTTTGTGACGGGCGTCATGACGATGGGGACGGTTGCGGTGTTGGGCGCTTCTCTGTGTTGCCTGACGGGTTGTATCTCCTTCAATAACATGATTCGGCGCATGGATTGGACGCCAATCATCGTGCTCGGCGGTTCATTGGGGTTCGCGAAGGGGATCGAGATGAGCGGCGCCGGCGCGATCCTCGCGGATTGGCTCTTCGATCATCTCTTTTGCGGCGCCGAACCTTCCCCGTTCTTGGTCGGGTTCGTCATCGTCGTGACCTGTTCTCTGTTGAGCAACTTTGTCTCCAATACGGCGGTGGCGGCGATCATGACGCCCATCGCCATCGCCTTGGCGCGGGACATGGGGGTCGATCCCATCCCCTTGGCGATCATGGTCATCCTATCGAGCAATCTGGCGTTTGCGACGCCCATCGGGACGCCCCCGGTCACGATGACGCTCGTGGCGGGCTATCGGTTTTCCGACTACATTAAGGTTGGCGGCGTCTTCAATCTGCTCGCCATCATCGTCGTGACGACGACGTTGCCGCTGCTCTATCGGTATTGATATGCGGCGAACGGGACGGGGACGTTTGCCGAAAAACTGTTTTTCATGGAGGGACATATGGAATTACAACATTTTTTAACGGAGGTCAGAGGCGACGGCATCGGCGTATTCACGATCAACCGCCCGGAGGCGCGCAACGCGCTGAACAGCGCGTGTTGGGATGACATCGCGGCGATCACCCGCTTCATACGGGCAAACGATCATATCAGGATCGCCGTATTCACGGGCAGCGGCGACAAAGCCTTCGCCGCCGGCGCGGACATCCAAGGACTCAGGGACAGGACGATGATCGCGGCCTTGGGCGGCGCCGCCCAAGCCGCGCTGAAGGAGCTTGCCGCCTGCGACAAACCCGTCATCGCCGCCGTGAACGGCTATGCCTTGGGCGGCGGTTGCGAATTGGCCATGGCCTGCGATATCCGCATCGCCTCGGATAACGCGAAGTTCGGGCTTCCGGAGGTCGGCATCGGCATCCTGCCCGGCGCGGGCGGTACCCAACGCTTGGCCGGGTTGGTCGGCTTGGGACGCGCGAAGGAACTCATCCTGACGGGGCGGCACATCTCGGCGGACGAGGCGCT
>JAISGB010000193.1 GCA_031263335.1 Eubacteriales Family XIII. Incertae Sedis bacterium | reverse complement strand
CTGAAATATAGGCGTTTCTTTCGTTGGAGCCGATCGCAATCATATGCCGGCTTATCTTGAATTTCGATATGGACAGAAGGGCGGCCACGGTCAGAACGATCAACCATACCGCTGTGGGTATGCCGAGCACCTCACCGCCGTAAATCTTGTACATACCGGTCGGGACGCTGCCTCCGGGCTTCGGCAGTACCAACAGGGATATCCCTTTGACGATCATGGACATGGCGAACGTGACGAGCAAGGGGGATATGCGCAGATAGGCGATGATTATCCCGTTGCCAAACCCGACGAGCGTGCCCGCCAGCGCAGCGATCAAGAAACTCGTGAGCACGGGCATGCCGTGCGTATTGGAAAGCGCGATGGCGACGCCGTTCGTAAGCGCCATGATGTTGCCGAGCGAGATGTCGATGCCTCCCGACGTCATGACCATCATCTGCGCGAGCGCCGCGATTATAAGGGGCAGATTGGAACTCAGAAGAGAACCGAAACTCGCGGCTGAGAAGAAACTTTCCCCTTGAAATCCGATGTTTATAATCAACGCTCCGAGCAACAGAACGTAACCGGATACGCCCGTAGTCCACCGCGAAGGTTTTTTCAGAAGCCTGATGTTCATTGCGCACCCTGCCTCACGCCGAGCATGGACGCCGCGAGCACATCGCCCTTGAGTCGATCGCCTTCGAGTTCGCATAGGATCTTGCCCTCGTAGAATACGCAGATTCGCCCGGCGATTCTGAGCAGCTCCTCGTTATCGCTCGATGAGAACAGGATGGATACCCCGGTCCTTGTGAGTTCTCTGAGGATGTTGTTTATTTCTGTTCTTGCCCCGACGTCCACGCCTTTCGTCGGATCGTCGAGAAGCAGCACCCGCGGCTTCATGCAGAGCCATCTGCCCAAGACGAGTTTCTGTTGATTCCCGCCCGACAGCCGGTTGGCGGGGGTTCCGTATCCCGCGGTCACGATGTTCAGGGTGGATACGATCTCATCCATCTCCTTTCTCTCCTTGCCCGCGTCTATATAGTGAATGAGTTTGCTCATGGCGTATCTGACCGAAAAAATGTTTTCCGTGACGCTCCTGATCGAGAAGACCCCCTCTTTTTCCCTGTCGCCGGATATGAAACCAAATCCTTTGCGTATGGCGGCGCCCGGAGACTTGACGCGTACCCGTTCACCGTCGAGTTCGACGCTTCCCCCGCTGTATGGGATTGCGCCGTACAGCGCCCGGAGAAATTCACCCTGCCCCTGTCCCTGAAGCCCGGCGATGCCGACGATTTCCCCTCTTTCGACACGGAGAGACACGCCGTTGACCGCGTTGCCGACGTGCAGGTCCCGCACGGTCAGGATGTCCTGTTCAACCTTGTTCGGACGCGAGGGCTTGATGTCGTGGGTTTCGAGCCTATGACCCGTCATGTAATAGACGAGTTCTTCCGAGGAGACGGTTTTCAAATCATCGATGTCTTTGACGCTGACGCCCTCTCTGAGGATGGTGGCGGTGCGGCAGAGTTTGTACACTTCATCAAAGCGATGCGACACGAAGATCACGGACAGGCCCTCGGCAGCCTTGTTTTCGAGAAAATCGAAGAGTCTGCTGACCTGATCGTGATGCATGGACGCCGTAATTTCGTCGAGAACCAAAATGCGCGGCCCGGTATAGAGCGCTTTGGCGACTTCGACCAAACCCCTGTCGGACAGGCTTATCCGGCCTACCGTCGTATCGGGCAAGGCGCCTATGCCGAGTTCGTCGATCATCCGCTCCGCGTAGGCGAGCATGCGCTTCTTGTCGACAGGCCCCATTGCACGCGCGGTGGGCTCGTTGCCCAACGCCATATTCTCGCATACGCTCAATATGGGAATGAGGCTCAAGTCCTGATATGACATTGCGACGCCGTGCCTCAGACTTGCCGTAGGCGAAGAGATCTTTATATCCTTGTCATCTATTCTGATGACGCCGCCATCGCATTTGTTGAGACCCGACAGGATCTTGACGAGGGTACTTTTGCCGGAACCGTGGGCGCCGAGCAATGCGCGAATCTCACCGCGCTTGAGCTTGAAAGACGCGTCTTTCAACGCCGAGACTGCCCCGAAATTCTTTTTTAGCTTGTTTACTTCTAATAGCATTATGTTCGCGATCTCGCTCTTGAAAACGCTTCGGCTACCGGGATTTCCGATAGCCGAAGCTCCGTTATCCTGTACTGTGATTATTGGAACAAAGCGTCTATCTGCTCATCTGTCAGGACCGCGGTAAAGGTATACGACTCATCCATCGTTTTGGCCTTCTCGACCCATTCAGCGCGATTTTCGTTGGTGACGATCGGATCGGGATCAAGAAGAAGCGCCTTGCCGCCGTCAACGTCGGTCAGCTCGCCGTCCTTGAACGCTTTGCCCTCTTTGAGTTTGATGCCGATCTTAATGGCGTCACAGCCTATGCCCGGAGGGTTGCCGACGATGATCGCCTCGAAGGCTTTATCCGCGTTCGTCGTATTATAGTCGTCCCACATCTGCAGATAGGTCATGGAACCGTCGCTCGTAAGGACCTTGGGCATATCGACTCCGGCCTCCTCAAATCCCTGCATGATGCCCGGAGAGCAGTCCTGATTGAGGATGGCGTCTATGTTGGAATAGGAAGCAAGCATTTGCGTCGTCAGTTTTTTTGCTTCGCCCTCATCCCAGTTATGATAGACCTTTTTCAAGACATTGATGTCCGGATACTTCCCGATCACGTCGTCAAACGCCTTTTCGCGGGTGTCGCTGGCAGGCACGCCGGCCATCGCGTTGTAGATGACGATGTCTCCCTTGCCGCCGAGTTTCTCCGCGAGAAATTCAGCCTGTACCTCCGCCCACTTGTACTGATCTGTCGCGATCGTTACGACCTCGGGGTGCCCAATGACGGAATCCACGCCGAGTACGATGATCCCGGCCTCGACCGCTTTGTCGATGACCGGATTCAGCGATGTCGCGGATACGGGATTGATGATCACGATATCCGTCGTTCCGGCATTGACGATCTGGCTGAGTTGCTGCGACTGGGTGGCGGCGTCATCGTTCGCGGAGTAGGCGATATAGTCCTTTATTTTACCTTCTGCTTTGTACTCTCCGACGAGAACATTCATTTCGTCTTCCATCTGCGCGCGCCAACTGTTTCCGTTGGATGAATCGAGCAGCGCGATGCTTACCCCCTCAGCCGGGGCTTCGCTTGTCTCTTCCGTTGTTGTCCCTTCTGTAGGCGCTGCCGCATTGGTCGGATCAGTGGTTTCCGTGCTTTCCTCCTGCGCGGGCGATCCGCATCCTGATAGCGCCGCCAACACTATCATAAGAATCGCAATGGTCAAGCAGGTGGTTTTCAGATACTTTTTCATTTCATTCCTCCTTGTAAATAAATATGACGTTCGTTATGCGATGCGAGAA
>JAISGB010000145.1 GCA_031263335.1 Eubacteriales Family XIII. Incertae Sedis bacterium | reverse complement strand
CCGTACTCCGCGACCGGCGGCGTATGCGTCCCACTTGTATAATAGACGCGCGTGGCGTCGTTTGAAAGACGGGATGTACCGTTCGAATTGCGCGTATAGTACTGCCCCGCGCCGGTCGCGGAGTAGGTCTTGATCGCCCATCCGGCCGCGCCGGGCGTGTCCATGCCCCGCCGACCGTCGTCGTAGCGCAACTCGACCGAGAATCTGACTTCCGCTTGGTTTGCGAACGCGTCGTTCAGGTCCTGATAGCTCAAGGTCGCCGCGTAGAAGGGGACACCCGCATCCGGACCCGTGGTGTAGGGCATGACGCTTTCGACGGGGACGTCGTAATACTTGGTGGTCGAGGCCGGGACGGTGTATGCCGTGATCGTGGCCGCCGCGACGCGGTTTCGCGCCGCGTCCGGCATATCCTTGAACACAAAGTAGAGCTTGTTGCTCACGCCGTTGGGTACGAGATCCCATTCGAACGACGGAAGGGTATAAAGCGGCTCGTGATACCACTGCATGAGGTTCGCGGGCTTCGTCACGCCGGGATTGAGGTACGCCCACATATTGTAAGTGTAGGAGACCAAGAAGCCCTTGCCCGGCGCGATGTTGTCCACCAACATGCTTCCGTATATCGTCCAGTCGGTGAGGTTGCTCTTCGTCGGCGTCGCGGGCGTGACGGTCGGGGAAGCCCCCTCCGACGTCGCCGTCAGACTACCGGTAAAAGCGTCGTCGATGTCGATGAACCGGTATTTCCACGTTTCGCTCGTATCATCCGATGAGGACGGATAGACGGTGAACCTCGGCGCCTGGTAGGGCGCCGCAATGCGCTTCGAACGCAGGACGACGTTGGCGTACGGGAAGGTCGCGCCGCTGTCCAAGGTATAGTCCCGGGGATAGATGTTTTCATCGCTTACCGTGCCGATCTTCGGGAAGTTCAGCTTCGCCGTATAGGTGGCGTAATAATAATAGCCGCGGCCGTCCGTCTCATCCGCCTCGATGTAGAGGTAATGGATGTTGTCGTCCGGATTGTCCGTGATACCGTAGTGGATTTTCTCGCCGAAGAGGACAATGAGGGTCGGCAGGACGCCGTCATTGACGTCCAGGGTGATCGCCCCCATCGACGTCCGGTTCGCGTCATCGAGTTCGGCGTCGGTAATGAGCTCCGTCGGCGGGTCGCCTACGTACGTCTCCGACCGAAAGACATTGTAGGTGATGGTCTCCGCGACCGGGGGATTGCTGAACTTCGCCGTGAGCCTGTATCCGAGGATCGTACCCGGATCGTAGCCCGCGCGCACCGCGGTCCCGAGTGAGTTTCCGGGAATATACGTGTTCCGGTTGCCTTCATTGACGAGGATAAAGTCGACGGCGTCGGTCGGGGTCGGCGGAGGGGGCGCGACGTCCGTCTTCTTCAGCTCGATCGACGTCCTGCCGAGCAGATCGAATGTGTTGACGAAGGCGGAGGCTGAGGACAGCCCCGCCGTGTAGTCGCGCGCGCTCTTCACCACGAGCGTGAGTGTGGGATATTGGTTGACGAAGGACTGATCGAGGCCGAAGGTCGCCTCCGTGATGTGGACGACGTTCTCAAAGGTGCTCGCGGTCGTGGCGTCCGGGTCGTAAGGGTTGTAGAGCTCATCCTTCAGCGTGCTCCCTCCGTTGGATGCCTCGACGGTGCTCGTCAACTTGACCGAGCCGATGGGCTTAGCGCTCGGCGCCGGGTTAAGGCCGCTGTACAGCTCCAGTTCGATCTCGCTGAGGCGCTCCGCCTCGTATTCGGATTGACCCGCCACTTCAACGGAGTCGGTCAGCCACAGCAGGGCGTTGATCGCGCCGCCGGAGCCGCCTTCCTCAAGCCCCACGGTGAAACTGTTCGCCGCCGCCGTCTGCAACGTCTCCTTGCCGATGGTGACGTTCGCGATGTTCGTAACGGCGGTCGACCCCGAGCCGTCGTTGAATCCCACGTTGGCCCAGACGGTCAAGGTATAGTTCGCGTCCTCCTGCAGGCCCGTCGGATCGACCGGGATCTCGTAACGCTTGTTGTCGTTGGGACCTGTGGGCGTCCCCAAATTGACGACCTTCGTCACCCGATGGTTGACAAGAGGATCGATGTTGTCGAACCAAAGCGTGATGGTCGGATCCGGGTTCGAGAGCTTGTCGTCTTGGTTGTAGAAGGTCGCGCCGTTCGTCTCGATCACCAACGTACCCATGATCTTGTCGTAAAACCCGATCGCGCCGCCCGAGGCGGTCTCGTCCGGGATGAACTGCACGTCGGGCCACACCGAGCCGCTGAGGCCGACCGGTTCGGAAAAGCCGCTGTAGAGCATCCAATCCTTCTCGTTGTCGTTGTACTCGACCATGAGACGCACACGGTAGAACTGGGTCCACACCAAGAAGGGCAGGTTCGTATTCGGGTCTACCGCGCCCGACGCTTGGCTGACGTTCGCGTATTGCGTCAGCCTGTCCGTCGCGGTGAGGGAGAGCGAAGGCTCGGGCAAGGTCACCCCGGGCTTCAACGCGCCTTCGGTCGTGAAGTACATGGTTGAATTCGGATAAAATTCGTAGGTGTAGCGCCGGATGTTGTTCACGTCGACATCCTTGTCTTGGCCGGGCCACACGCTGACCGTCCGGTTGTAGCGGTTCGTGGCCACGTTCGGGGCGCCGATGGCGCCGCTCGTGATCGAGCTTACGTTGACCAAGGTCCTGATGTAGAACGGGTCGCCGTAGGAGTCGGCGACCGTCACGCCGCCCCCGCTGTCCTTGATGAGGTCCGTCAGCACGACGCGGTAGGTCGTGTTCGGATCCAAGTTTTCAAACACAAAGCTGTTGGGATCGTCGCCCGTGGCCGGGAGGGGCGCGCTCGTCACTTGTCCTGCGACCTCATCGGTGTCCCCCTTATACAGGGTGACGGTGACGAGGTCCACGTCGGAGTAGCTCTCCTTAAAGATCTCCACCGTGATGGCGCTCGGCGATACGACGCCCTTCTGCATGGAGACGCCGATGTCGCCGCCGACAAACAGCTTCTTCACAAAGTTCCTCGTGTAGGTCTTGCCGTCCACCTCGTATTGGCCCGATACGACAAGCCTGTATTCCTTGCCGGGCAGGAGGAGGCCCGAGGCTGAGGGAAGTTCAATGTTGATGTTGTCCGTGTTCGTCTCGCCGTCCCATTCCGCCGACAGATCCTGTGTCCAGATCTCATTCTCCGTGTCGACGCTCGTGACGACGGCCTTCAGGTTCGTCACGCGCGTATCGGCCTTGTCGGCCTCGGTGACGGAGATGGTGGTCCTCATGCCCTCCAACGCGCTCACGTCAAACTCGGTGACGTTGAGGGTCGGCAGGGAGAAGGTCGGAAGGCTCGGCAGATCGGGTTCCTCGCCCGAACCGCCCCCGCCGCTGCCGCTGCCGGAATCGGCCGAACTCGCGCCCGCAGGGCCGGAAGGGCCGGAGGAACCGGAATCGCCTTCGTCGCCTTCATCGCCGAGTCTGCCCGCAGAACCGGGATCGCCGGCGCCGCCCGGCTCGCCCGCGGCGCCCGCGGCGCCGTCCTCACCGTCGATGACCGTGAACTTGGGGATCTTGACGCCGACCCCGTCGTTCGGCGTATCCATGACGTCCACATTGTCGGGGGAATCCACCACCATGCTGTCCAACGGGAAGGATACGCCGCCGTTCTCGATCACCTTCTCGCCGAGACGAACGGAAATATTGCCGTTCAGCGTCAACTCGCTGTCCGGGGAGACGGTGAATACGGTGTTTTCGTCGCCGGCGATGCGTATGACCCCGTCGTCGATGTAGGTGACCTCCGCGTAGTCGCCGAAGTTCTCGGACGCGCCTTCACCGAGGGACAGCTCGACGCCGGCGCCCGCAAAGAGATAGCGTTCCTCGTCGAGCTTCCATACAACGCCGTCAAAGGTGAGGTTTTCGCCGAGATGCTCGACGGAAAAGGCGTCGCCGGTGTGTTCGACGACGTTGCCCTTGCCTACGTTGTAACAGACGACATTGTCATTGTTGATGGTCTCCGGATCGAGGACGACGCCGTTTTTGAACGCGGACAGCCCGCCGTCCGTGTAGTGCATGAAGCCGTAGTCCCGGACGACGGCCTTTGCGGTCCTGTTGTCCACCTGCTCGTTGAATACGAGGTTGGCGTCGGAATCGGTCCTGTAGACCGTGTCCGCCGCGAACGGCATTTGTGTGCTCGCGTAGTCTCCGCCCTCATTCTCGACGGGTTCGCCGAGGATGTAGCCTCCGTCCGCAAAGGCGTCCTTCGCGAAATTCGTGTTCAGCGTCATGATCACACCCAAGACGACGACCGCGACAACGAGCGCCGCGACGATGAGCACGCTTTTGTTTCTCAGTAACATCATGATCGAGACTACTCCTTTATCAATTCTTCTTCGTATCTTGCCAACCGGTCCTCTGTTTCCGACATTTCCTTCTTCGTATCCTCTATCAGCTTCCCATACCGTTCAATACGGTCGGGATCGTCATTCATCTCCGTAAGCAGATCGAGCATGGCTTCCATCTCGACGAGATCGGCTGCCTTCCGTTCAAGTTTCGCGCTGTTTTCGTCGATCAGTTTGCGGAGCATCTCCTGCGCGGCCAAGATTTCCTCCTCCGAAACGGGGACCTCGCCCGCCGGCGGACTCTCCCCGTCGTCCTGCACGCCGGCGGGTTCGGCGGGTTCGAGTCCGGGCGTCGCCGACACATCGGCGCCGACGCCGTCCTGCTCCGGGGCGCCGTCCCGCGCCCGCTGTCCGTCAAGGCCGAGTCCGAATACGACAATGCATACGCACACGGCGACCGCCGCCGAGACGAGGATGACGATCTTCTTGGCCTTTGGCCGCGCGTCGCGCGTTTTCGAGGTTTTATTCCCTATCGATCTCCACTCCTTCAATCCGGTTTTTGCATATACCGTGCAACGAACAACGGTGTGTCGCCGCACTGAAAGGCGCACCCCATTGTTTGAGGGCTATTTTATCATAAAAGTGCAAAAAATGTAAGTCCTAAAGTTTAACAATCAGATGTCAAAAAAATTCGAGACAAAAGTGCGGAAAGATGCAAGCCCCGCGTTTGACGGTCGGATGTCAAAAAATCAACCGTTACCGCGCAAAGATCAAACCGGGACCGCCCAAAGGCCAAACCAAGACCGTTCAAGGGCCAAACCAAAATTACTCGGCGGTTGCGCCGTCCGCCTCCTCGCGCCTCTTTTGCCAACGCCACGCGTCCGCGCACATCTCATCCAAGCCGAGCCGGGCCGTAAAGCCCAGTTCCTTGCGGGCGCGATCGGCGTTCGCGTAGACGGAGGGCAGATCGCCCGGACGTCTCGGATCGACGCGAACGGGCAACGCGCGACCGCATACCTTCTCGAAGGCCGCGACGACCTCCCGTACGCTGTAGCCCTTGCCCGTACCGAGGTTGAAGGGGAAGGCGCCCCTTCGATCCCGCATATAGCCCAAGGCCAACAGATGCCCCCGCGCCAGATCCATCACGTGGATGTAATCGCGCACGCCGGTGCCGTCGGGCGTGTCGTAATCATCGCCGAAGATGTGGAGGAGGGGCAATTCACCCCCGGCCACCTTGGACACGTAAGGCAGGAGATTGTTGGGGATCCCGTTCGGGTCCTCGCCGATGCGTCCGCTCGGATGCGCGCCTATGGGATTGAAATAGCGCAGGAGAGCCGCGCCCCATCCGGGATCGGCCGCGCACACATCGCACAGGATGCGTTCGATCATGACCTTGGTCCACCCGTAGGGGTTCGTGGCGCCGAGGGGGAAATCCTCATAATAAGGGACGGGATTGTCCGCGCGGTACACGGTCGCGGAGGAGCTGAAGATCATGCGCTTGACGCCGCGCCGCGTCATCGCCTCGATGAGGCGCAAGGTCCCGATCAGGTTGTTCTCATAGTATTCGCGGGGCTTCTCGACCGATTCGCCCACCGCCTTGAATCCCGCGAAGTGGACGACCGCGTCAAAATCATGCCGTCGGAACACGGCGTCGACGAGGGGTCCGTCCGACAGATCCGCTTCCTCGCACGGACAGGGCTTCCCCGTGATCTGTTCGATCCGCCCGATCACCGAAGGCTTGCTGTTCGAAAAATTGTCCAAGACGACGACGTCGTATCCGCTTTCGATCAATACGACCGCCGTATGGCTCCCGATAAACCCGGCTCCGCCGGTGAGCAGTACGCTCATACGCCGCCCCGCAACTTCAAGTATTTTCGAATATCGGACGGTATCGTTATTTGTCCTTGTGATGTTACTTTCGCAAATTCCATGAAACACCTTCTGCAATGCGCTCATCAATTTCTTTATTTATATTATACTCAATTGAATTCGTTCGGTGCAAATTCTTTAAATCTTTTTGTCTCACTTAAGCGCCCAACAAAACATGGTTATAGAAGTCCGACCGCTTCTGTATCTCGTCGCTGACCGTGTCGAATCCGAACTCCTCAATGAGGGTGGGCGTCCCGGAGAACAGGTTCGTCCCGAGGCTCAGGCGATCCCCGGCCCAGGTCACGCCCATCGCGGCGAGCGTCGTGGGGAACAGATCGAAGGTGGCAAAGCGACGGTTCTTGACGGAGGACGGGGCGGGATCAACCGCCGAATTGATGATGATGTTCAGCGTCGTGCGCGTATAGCCCGGGTCCGAGCCGAACTCCTCGAAGAACTCGTTGTCCATGCTCAGATGGTCGCCGGCGATGACGACAGTCGTGTTCTCATAGAAATCCTGCCGCCGGATCCACGAGACGAAGGACGCGACCTGTCTGCCCGAACACGCGACGACGTTGGCGTATTGCTCGTCGAATTCATCGTCGCACAGCGGGCATACATAGCCGCCGGGATGGTGCGTGTCCGCCGTCAGCATCGTGAAATTGAAAGGTTCGTCCTTTTCGGCGCATCTCTCGATCTCCTGCTTCGCGTACTCAAATAGGAAACGATCCTCAAATCCCCACCAAACGCGGTATCCCTCTTCGATGATCCCGTCCCCCGCGGCGGTGTCATAGTCCTTTATCACATAGTCTCCGTGCCGCCGATACAGGCTGCCGCGACCGCCGAACGAAGCGTCGGAACCCATCATCAATATCTGGTTGTAGCCCGCGTCGTCCAAGATGTCGCCCAAGGCCCGGCCCCCGGGAACGAATGTCGCGCGATCCCCATAGCTGTTGACGTCTATGGGAATCAGCAACGGGAGTCCCATGTGTTGCGCGATCATGCCTCCGACGGTCCAACCGGTACCCGGCGCCTGCAACGCGCCGCCGTACCGCTCCGTATTTGAAAAATTCACATGCTCATCGGCCAACTCCGTCCACCCCGGCAACAGGTTCCTCGGATAGTCGCCGCCTTCCTCCTTGGACAGATAGGCCGTCTCCATCGACTCCAAGAGGATGTAGATCAGGTTGCGTTTCCGCTCGGGAAACGTGAGGCCGGCCGCCGCCGGATCGACGTAGTGCTCCTCCGTAAAGAGGGATTTGCTCGTCAGGTTT